>NZ_CP141180.1 GCF_035599575.1 Roseovarius sp. Pro17 | reverse complement strand
GGTTCGAGCGACTTCCAGATCGAATAGCGGCACATCAACGCATCAGTTGCCACGACGATGATCATCAGTATCGCGAACATCCATGCGGCGGGGCCCAGACTGACCTCGGCCAGATCGCTCAGCTTGACCAACGCGACAGCGCAGCCGATGGCGAAAATCTCGGCCATGGACCAGGGCGTGAGGTCTTCGGCGAGGCGAAAGGCGTGGCGCGCCAGCGGCGCGGGCGGCTTGTCCTGAATGATGGGTGTCAGCACATAGATCAGCAGCGTCAGCCGCACCATCGGAATAATGACGATGAACCCCAAGATCGCCGGCGCGAGGATGGCCAGCGAGCCCTTGAAGGCCAGACTGGTCTGCACAAGAGATGTGCCATGATGCAGCCCCCCTGCCCCAATCGACAGAAACGGAAAGAACATCGCGCCGATAATCAGGATGAGAATGGTCAGCGCCAGCGCGATCAGCCGCTTCCCCGCCTTACGCCGCGGCGCGATCAGCACCGAGTGGCAGCGCTGGCAATAAGCACGTTGGTTCTTTTCGACCGCGGGGGTCGAATAGACAAGGTCGCAGTGCGGGCACGCGATGAGAGAATTCAGCGCCTCTTCGTTTGCAAAGCCTGCCATATGATGAGTATCCGTCATTGCGCGCTATTGTCGCTGTAGTGTCGTGGGACCGCAAGACAGCTTTGGATAAGGGTAGTGGGGCCGGCTTGTTCGACAAGCGCCTATGCGTGTTTGCTGCGATATTCCTGTAAGAATATTCCGCCCCGTTCAAAAAATCGACTCAACTCATTGAAATTAATATACAATATTCCGTCCATCGTCATTGCGGGCACCCGCAACCAAGTCAGCAGTCAGCAGTCAGCGCCAATCAATGGTCTCATCATCGCCGTACTAGGTTTCGTGGCGAAACTCTTATGGGCGATCCAGCATGGCTTGAATTTCCATCATGAGAGAATCCATCAGATCACCATCCAGTCCGGCGCCCTCGAATCGAAGGGTGTAACCCCGATCATCCCGCTTTTTTCGAATCGTAATGCCCGAACTGGTCTCGAGCACATCCGCGCCCTGCCAACCAGACGTCCCCTGGCGCGCAGGCCGCCCACCCCGCGAGCGATCCTGATGGGCCTCGCCCGGCTGGGCAATTACCGATTCGACGGTGGCCCACTCCTGCTCAGGGTTCTCAGGAACCCGCCGCGCCATCGCGTCACGCAGCACAGCATCGCCACCGCTGCGCAGCGCCTGAGCCAGACGAAGACCCCGCTTTTCAGTTAGCGCCTCTGGGAAGGTCAGCATGTCGCCCAGTTCTTCGAAAATCATCGCGAACGACCGAATCTTGCTACGCTTCGCCTTTGAGGCCGTCGCGTAGAGACGGTCCACTGCATCCTCGACATTAACGAACGCACCCTGCTGCGCCGAGATGACAGCGATACGCCCCCGCTCGAACGGTGTAAGCTGGGCACGCACCTCATTCTCTTCGACCATAGACACAAATGCGACATCGGCCTCTGCCCTCGGCCTAACAATGGCGCGAATAACTGAATAGGTGCTGTTACCGGTCAGACCATGAAGCGCGCGAACTGCCATGTAGCGTCTGTAACCGGAAATCAGCGCATATTTTTCACCGCTTTCGCGCGGACTCGCCAGTTCAAACACCTCAATTGGCAAGCGCAAACCGCTGGTCGCGATAGACTGGCGCAGTTCCATCATATCATCTTCGGCCAAGTCGATCCGGTCGCGCACCATCGCATCCGGATCAATCTTGTTCAGCGGGATTTCGGCCATAACCAACCCGGCGTCACGAGCCGCACGGAATTCCTGTACTTCAGCGGCGAAACGCGCTTGCCCTGCCCTGATTTCGGCACTGGCTGTCTGCATTTGCTGCGCCGCCTCGCCCGCCACCTGCGCTATCGGCGCCCCGCCACCCAGCGACGGCCGGCTCACGGTTTCGCGGCGAAACTCATCCTCAATCTTATTGATTTCTTCGGCGCTCGGCGCCTCCAGTTTCCTACGTTTAGCCATTTTGAGCCTCCTGCGTGCGCGTCTGCACATCTCGGTACCATGTACCAATGATCAATTCTTTAACTTCCGCCCAGGTCCGATCGAATGTTTCGCGACCCCGGACATAGGTATCGCGATTGAACTCACGATAGTCAGCCTCGTAGATGCCATTCACCTGCTCACCTGCTTGGCCGACCATGGCGGTCATTTCCTGCCTGTAAGTGGTCATAAAATCCCCAAAATAGGCCTGGATCACGTTTGCCAAATCAGTCTGTTGGTTCGCGTCAAAACGGGTGATCAGTGCGCGCACAGCATCCCACTCAAAACTGATTTCTGGCAATCCATCGCGCCGTCGCACCGCATTTTCGCCCTCCTCGACGCTTGCGAATGTTGAATAAAGCATGTCAAAAAACCGCCCAGTGCTGTCAAACTCAAGGAATGATGCACCCAGCGGCACCAACAGAATGTCGGCGGCCGCGAGCGCATTAATGGTGAGGTACCCAAGCGCCGGTGGTGTATCGAGAAAGATGATGTCGTAGTCATCGACAACTCCTTCATCCGTCAGCGCGTTCGTCAACGCGTCCCACAGCTGCCAGCTACGCAAACCCATGCGCCAGACGGGTATCTGAAATTCGGCCCAGTACAGGTTCAACTGCGCGCCCAGCAGGTCGATATTCGGCCAGTGCGTGCTTTGGATGATGTTTCGCGGCGAAACCTTGAGCGCCTCGGTCAATGTCTCATCAAATGGAAGTGGCGGCTCTCCTCTAGCCTCGCGTACGGTATTTTCTGCCTGAACTGCCTGTGCATAATCCTTGGCCAAAAGCGGAAAGGCGGTCGACCACTCATCGGGCACATCGCCGCCCATTATCGAGGTCAGCGAGCCTTGGCTGTCCAGATCAATCACCAGAACCTTATAGCCGTCGAGGGCAGCAGACATCGCTAAATGGGCTGTTGTCGTCGTTTTCGAGGTGCCCCCCTTAAAGTTCGAAACCGCCACGATCTTGGCAGGCAAACCCTCAGGACGATAGGGAAGGTATTCGCGCCCCGACGCACCCTCGGCGGCAAAATGCTGGCGAAGACGCAGAACATCCTCCAGCGAGAACCACTTGGAATTTCCTTCGCCCGTGCCTTGCGGCAAATCGGGATATTTCTTCAGCACGCGGCGGAAGTGGGCCGCAGCTACCGGGATCAAATATTTGCAGATCTCCCATGTGGAAAACCGGCGCAGCCGCTTTTTTCCGTCAGGGGCATAACCCCGCCGTGCTAGATCTTGCCGACCCTTGCTTGCGAAGGCCGCAGCTTTTGCGAATCGGGCGGTTCCTACAGGATCCGATAGCTTGGCAGCCGCTGCGGCTGGATCGATATTGAAATACGGGGGGAGGGGATCTTTGCCTGTGGTCATTTCATTCCCTTTGGGATGTGCGGTGCTTTGTATGATCTGTTGCAATCTATCGCACATCCAGAGACTGTCGTGAATCCTTCAATCGCTTTTTCATTGAAAATCATGATTTCATCGAAGGAAAGCAGCAGCAAAGTTGTAGAGTCTTTGAGGGATTTTAGAATCTTTAGGTCTGATATAATGAATAAGATCAATACGTTATAATCGAATGGGCGCCCAATTACAGGAGGTAGGGGACCTGTTTGCAGGGGCAATGGCACCCTGATTCAGGTCGGTTGGTCCCGATTCGCGGGATAAAGGGTGTCAAGCTGCGGTTCGACCCTGTTTCAGCCTGATTGGCGTGCGCATTGGTTACCACCTGTTCATAACTCGCCCGTAGATGGGTCCCCAACGAATGATATTAGTGGCGATGACCTTATCGAGGTACCCATTTGCGGGACCGGGCAGAGCATCGCGCGCTCCGAGGTCAAGAACCCGATGATGGATTGATCGTGGGTGCCTTTCGTTGCATACTACCCAAAAAACGAGGGCGAGCGATGACAGAGATTCCCCGCGAGAGGCTGACAGGCTCCTTGCGCCGCGCCGCGGTCAAGAAACACGTAGCGGCGATCCATGTTTCGGGCAAGCTGTCGCTGCTTCAGCGCAAGTTGTCGAATGTGCTGTTGCTGAATGCCTACGACACACTGACCACGCAGCGCAGCCATCAGATTGATGCGGGCACGCTATGCTTGATGATCGGCTATAACTCGAATGATACAGCAACGCTTAAGCAGTCGCTGAAGGGCCTCGCAGAGACTGTGGCGGAGTGGGACATGCTGGATGCGAGCGGGCGGCAGGAATGGGGTGTCAGCAGCTTGCTAAGTTATGCGACGCTCAAAGGGGGCGTGTGCGAATACGCCTATTCCCCAGCGCTGGCCGAGAAGCTGCACGATCCCAAGGTATTTGCGCTGATAAATCTGAACATCCAGCGCCGGTTCACCAGCGGTCATGCGCTGGCGCTTTATGAGAACTGCTATCGTTTTATCCGCACCGGCAGCACCGGCTGGTGGTCTATGGAGATGTTTCGCCGCCTCATGGGCCTCGACGGGTCCAGCTATTACGAGAGTTTCAAACATCTGAACGCCAAGGTGATCAAACCCGCCGTCGCCGAGGTGAACAAGACAAGCAATATCGTTATCACACCCGAGACTCGCAAGCGGGGCAGGGCGGTCACCGACATCCGGTTCCTGATCAAGGAGAATCCGCAGCTGGCGATTCTGGATCTGGACGATGGCACGGCAGCGCGGCACGGGCCGGTCTATGCCCGCTTGCGCGACCTCGGCGTCAGTGATCGGCTGGCCCGGCAATGGCTGACGACGCATGGTGAGGATCAGGTATCGGCAAAATTGGAATACGTCGCCGCGCGCAAGAATGTCGGCAGCATGGTGGGCTATCTCAGTGCCGCCCTGTCCGGAGATTTTGGTGCTGAAGCACCGCAGACCACGGTTCCGGGCAGCGCGCGGGCGCAACGTTTGGGGCGGATGCAGGCGGCGGCGCAGGCCCGCACCCCGACGCAACGCGATGCGGACAAGCGCCTGTTTGCCTCAGGCATCCAGGACGCGGCGGCGCGGGCCGATTTCGAACGCTTTGGCTGGATGTCGGCGCTGAACGCGCGCGCTATCCTGGCGTTCTGGGAGGAGATGGACCCTGGCATGTATGACGGGATTGAGGATGAGGAGCGTCTAATTTAGTCTCTGCAAGGCGCGTTGGTGTCTGTGCGTGTGCCGTAAGGCGCGATATGGCGGCGGATATAATCTTGCATAGCCGTAAGGCTTTGACCGGGCGGATGATCGCGCGAGGTGATCATCGCGGTTTCATGCTGCACCTGTGGCGCAAATGGGCGCCAGACCACACCGTCATCCAGATCGGCGGTGCCGTTGATGGGGTCAATAATCGACAGCCCGCCGCCCGCCGCGACCATGCTGCGGGCGATGGCGTAGTAATAGCTGAACGCGCGGTATCGCAAAGTTACCTCCGCCTCGGCGGCCAGACGCTTTAACTGGCGGTCCACGACATGATCACCGTTCACCCCGATCAGCCCGCGCCCGGCAAGGCAGGCGGGGGTGATGCGGTGCTGTGCCGCCAATGGATCGTCTGCGCGCATGATGCAAACACACTCCATCGCGAACACCTCGCTTTCCAGCCCCGCGACCGGGACGGGGGTGTCAATCAGGCCGATGTCGATTTGTCCGCTGGCCGCCCAATCGGCGATCTGGCGCGAGGAATGCACGCGCAACTCAATGTGGGTGCCGGGATAGTCGGCCTGAAACATGGCGATGATGCGCGGTAGGAAATTCATCGCAAGCGCGCCGTTGGTCGCGATGCTGAGGCCCCCGGCCCAGCCCTGCCTGATCTCATCCGCGCGCTGGTCGACCCGCGCGAGCGCCATGAGTCCCTGAGTGATCTCGCCGCGCAGTTGCACCGCCTCGCCGGTCGGGGCGAAAAAGCCGCGGTTGCGGTGAAACAGACGGAAGCCCAGCTCTTCCTCCAGATTTCCCAGGGCGATGCTGACCGCCGGCTGCGTCAGGTTCAGCCGTTGCGCGGCATTGCTGACCGATCCGGCATCATAGAGGGCGTTAAAGACTTCGAGGTGGCGGATTTTGAGGGACATGGTGGGAATAGAGCCTAAATGTATAAGCGAATCGAATTCAAGTATTTGGTATATTAAATTGCTATATTCAAAAGCGGTTTCTACCGTCGCGGGTGAGAAGCTCAGTCGGGGATGATTGCGGCATGAATGAAATTAGCCGGCAAAGCACGGATATCTGGGCGGCGGACTGGTCCGACACGTCCTATTGGCTCGACGGCCTTGCGCCGCCGAACCTCCCCGAAACGCCGCTGCCGCGCGAGGTCGATGTTGTCATTGTCGGGTCGGGTTACACCGGCCTCAATGCCGCGATTGAAGTGGCGCGGGGTGGGCGCAGCACATTGGTGCTGGAAGCCGAGACGCCCGGCTGGGGGTGCAGCACCCGCAATGGCGGGCAGATCAGCACGTCGATCAAGCCGTCGCTGGACAAGCTGGCAGCGCGGCATGGCCGCGACCGGGCGGCCGCGATTCGCGGCGAGGGACGCGCAGCGCTGGAGTGGATCGAAGATCGGATCAAGGCCGAGAACATCGACTGCGATTTCCGCAGGGCAGGGCGGTTTCATGCAGCGCATACGCCTGCCGCCTACGAAGAACTGGCGCGTGACACTGAAAAGTTGCGCCGCGATGAGGGGATCGAGGTGCACATGATTCCGCGCGCCGAACAACGCGGCGAGCTGGGCACCGACACCTATTACGGGGGCGCATTGTTTGCGGCACATAGCGCGCTGAACCCGGCGCTGTATCATCATGGGTTGTTGAAAACAGCGCTGGCAGCGGGGGCGCAGGTGCTGGGGCAGACGCCCGTGCTGGCGATTTCGCGCAGTGGAGCGCGGCATGAGGTGGAAACCTCGCGCGGCCCCGTTCTGGCCCGCGACGTGATCGTCGCAACGAACGGTTATACCACCGCGCTGACGCCGTGGCAGCAGCGGCGCGTCATCCCCATCGGCAGCTATGTCATCGCGACCGAGCCGTTGGCAAAGGATCTGATTGACCGCCTGTTCCCGACAGATCGCGTCGTCAGCGACACCTGCAAGGTGGTCTATTATTACCGCGCCTCGCCCGATCGCACGCGCATCCTGTTCGGGGGTCGCGTGTCGGCGAGCGAGACGGATACGCGCATCAGCGGTCCGCGCCTGCACGCCGATATGTGCCGGATTTTTCCGGAACTCAGCACCGCCAATATCAGCCATAGCTGGATGGGCACTGTCGCCTATACCTTTGACGAACTGGCCCATACCGGCACGCATGACGGCGTGCATTATGCTATGGGTTATTGCGGCTCGGGCGTGTCGATGGCCAGCTATCTGGGCATGCGCATGGGGCAAAAGGTGCTGGGGCTGGCCGAGGGGCGCACGGCGTTCGACGATCTGCCGTTTCCCACGCGGCCCTTTTACACCGGGCGACCCTGGTTTCTGCCTGCTGCCGTGGCGTGGTATCGTTGGCGCGACACGCGCCAGCGCGAGCGTGCGCAAGCGGGGTAGCGCCCCACGAACAACCAAAGGGCCACCGGCAAACGGGGCCACCACCCAACAGAGGAGAATGACATGAAACGCAATACGACACTAACGCTGGCGGCATCGCTGCTGGCCGGAACCGCGCTGAGCACCGCCGTGATGGCCGAGGGCGATAGCCTGACGGTCGCATCCTGGGGTGGCTCGTACCAAGAGGCGCAGAGCAAGGCCCTGTTTGAGCCTTACGAGGCCAATACCGGCAACACGGTCAAGCAAGAGACCTATGGCGGCATGTCGGACGTGCGCCTTCAGGTGTCGTCCGGTCAGGTGACGCTGGACGTGGTCGTATCGGGGTCGGGCTCAGCGTCGCGCGCGGGCGAAGAGGGGCTGCTGGAGCCACTGGATTATGACGTGATCGACGTCAGCAACTTTCCCGAAGCGCTCTATAGCGAATATTGCGTCGGCGGTGATGTCTTTTCGACCGTTTATGCGTGGAACCCCGACAAGGTCGAGGGCGGTCTGAGCAGCTGGGCCGACTTCTGGGATACCGAGAAATTCCCTGGCTCGCGCTCTTATCGCGGCAAGGTCGCGGGCGCGCTGGAGCCTGCTTTGATGGCCGACGGCGTTGCGCCCGAAGATGTCTATGACGTGCTGAGCAGCGAAGAGGGGATCGAGCGCGCGCTGGACAAGATCCGCGAGCTAAAGCCGAATATCGCCGTATTCTGGACGTCGGGCGCGCAGCACGCGCAGTTGATGAAGGATGGCGAGGTTGACATGTCGACCGGCTGGAATGGTCGTTTCGACAATGCCGCCGCCGATGGTGCGTCGGTGACCTACGTCTACAATCAGGCGCTGCTGGACTACGATTGCTTTGCCATCCCCAAGGGTGCGCCGAACAAGGATCTGGCGATGAGTTTCATCAACGAGATCTCCAAGCCCGAGTATCAGGACGATCTGCCGAAATACATCACGTACGGGCCCACCAATTCGGCCGCTTTCGATACCGGCGAGATCAGCGAAGAGGTGGCAGCCGCTTTGCCATCCTCGCCCGCGAACATGGCGATGCAACTGCCCATCTCGCTGGAATGGTATGGCAAGTGGGAGACGATCGCCGCCGAGATGTATCAGGAGATGCTGACTGAGTAAGGCGAAACCGGCCATGGGCGGCGCGTCTGCCCATGGCCCAACAAAAAATGCGAGGGAGCGAAAATTTGTCCACCAAACCCGAGGCCCTGCCGATCACCGTGCGCGGTGTGACCAAGACTTATGGTCGCGTCCATGCGCTGGACGACGTATCGCTGGATGTCAAAAGCGGTGAGTTTTTGACCCTGCTCGGCCCTTCGGGGTCTGGCAAGACGACGCTGCTGATGGTGTTGGCGGGGTTCACCCGGCCTGACAAGGGCAGTCTGAAATTCGGCGAGGACGAGGTGATCCGCACCGCGCCGCATCTGCGCGGCGTCGGGATGGTGTTTCAGAACTATGCGCTGTTTCCCCACATGACGGTCGCGGGGAATGTCGGCTATCCGCTGCGCATACGCAAGATGTCCAAGGGCGAGGCCAAGGACCGCATCGAGCGCGCGCTGGATCTGGTGCAATTGGGTGGTTTTGGCGACCGCACCATCGACCAGCTGTCGGGCGGGCAGAAACAGCGCGTGGCGCTGGCCCGCTCGATCGTGTTCGAGCCGCGGATTTTGCTGATGGATGAGCCGCTGTCGGCGCTGGATAAAAAGCTACGCGACCGGATGCAGATCGAACTGCGGCATCTGCACGAACAGCTGGGCATGACGACCGTCTATGTGACCCACGACCAGCGCGAGGCGCTGACCATGTCGGACCGCATCGCCGTGGTGAACCATGGCAAGATCATGCAACTGGCCACGCCTCAGCAGCTATATGACCGGCCAGAAAATCAGTTTGTCGCGGATTTCATCGGCGACTCAACATTTCTGCCGGTCATGCGGGACGGGCAGGGGGTGCGCTATGGCGAGACTGTTTTGCAAATGGACGCCGCCGTGCCGGATACCAAAACGCTGGCGCTAATGATCCGGCCCGAAAGGGTGCGGCTCGTGGATGGCACGACCGAGGGCATGAATATTCTGAACGCGACCGTGACTGAACTGGTCTATCAGGGTGAAAGTTACCTGCTCTATGCTCGCCTGAATGACGGCGCCGAGATTGCCGTGCGCGGCGCAATCCGCGAGGGGACTTTTTCGGGCCTGCCGCGCGCGGGTGACGCGGTAAAGCTGGGCCTGCATCGGGCCGATACGGTCGTCATTGCGGGCGAGGGGGCATAATGGCGAGCATTGACCTTCACGCCGCCGGGCTACGCCGCGACGAACGGATGGAGCGTTGGCGCCTCTTTGGCCTCGGCTCGCCCGCGTTGCTACTGGTTCTGGTGATCCTCGTGATCCCGGTCGGATGGCTGTTTTATGTGTCGTTCGTCGGCGCAGATGGCAATTTCTCGCTGGAAAACTATGAGCGGATGATCAAGCGTAAATCCTATTCACGCATCTTCATCACTACGTTTCAGGTCAGCTTGCTAACCACCGGCCTGTGTATCCTGATCGGCTATCCGCTGGCCTACTTCATGTCTCAGCTACCGGCAAAATGGGCCAATTTGTGTCTGATTACGGTGCTGCTGCCCTTCTGGACGTCGCTGTTGGTGCGTACCTATGCGTGGCTGGTACTGCTGCAAAAGCAGGGGCTGGTGAACCAATGGGCGATCAGTCTGGGCCTTTGGGATGAGCCGCTGAAGTTTGTGCATAATATGACCGGCACGCTGATCGGGATGGTGCATATCATGCTGCCGTTCCTGATCCTGCCTGTCTACGGCGCGATGAAGGCGATTGATCGCGACTATCTCAAGGCCGCGTCGAACCTGGGCGCCAGTCCGCGCCGTGCGTTCTGGACGGTGTTTTTCCCGCTATCCACCCCCGGTCTGTTCGCCGGATCGCTGATGGTGTTCGTGCTCTGCCTCGGCTTCTTTGTCACGCCCGCGGTGCTGGGTGGGGGCCGCGTCATCATGGTGTCGATGAAGATCGTGTCCAATATCGAGCTGTTCGTGAACTGGGGCGCGGCCAGCGCCCTTGGCGTGGTGCTGCTGGTGATGACGGTGGGCGTCCTCTGGATCGCGTCGCGGTTCCTGAAGCTGGAACAGATGACAGGAGGGGGGCACTGATGGCAAACTGGTTGAAATCCCCTGCGTCAGAGACGCAAGTGACCCATGGCCAGCGCCTCTGGCTATACGTGTTCAGCGCCATCGTCATGGTTCTGCTGGTCCTACCGACGCTGGTGGTGATCCCGATGTCGTTTTCGGATTCCCAATACCTCGAATTCCCGCCGGAAACGTGGTCCTTGCGCTGGTACAGACACTATTTCGCGTCCGATGAATGGATGCGGGCAACGGTCACGTCGTTCAAGGTCGCCGTGCTGACGATGCTGGTCGCCACCCCCATCGGCGTGCTGGCGGCCTATGCGCTGCACGCGTCGAAACTGCCCTATATCCGCGCAGCGTTCGTCATGCTGATCACGCCGATGATGGTGCCTGTGGTGCTGGTCGCCATCGGTGCGTTTTATGCCTACGTCAAGCTTCAGATCCTCTACACGATCACCGGGTTGGTGCTGGCACATACGATCCTCGCGATTCCGCTCGTGGTGATTGTCACCGGCTCGGCGCTCAAGGGGTATGATATGAACCTAGAGAGTGCCGCGCGCAGCCTTGGCGCGCCGCGCTGGAAGGCGTTTTTGACTATCACCCTGCCGCAAATCCGGTTTGCGGTGGTGACGTCCATGCTGCTGGCGTTCCTCACGTCCTTTGACGAGGTGGTGATCGCGATGTTCATTTCGGGCGGGGACAATCCGACGCTGACGCGCAATATGTTCAACGCGCTGCGCGATCAGATCGACCCGACGATTGCCGCGATCTCGACCATCATGATCCTTGTCACGACGCTCATGATGGTCCTTGCCCAGCTGTTTGGCCGTGGTAAGTCCTGAGCCTGATGGGACGCTTTGAATACATTGTCGTCGGCGCCGGATCGGCCGGTGCGGCGCTGGCCGCGCGGCTGGCCGGGGCAGGGCGGTCGGTGCTGTTGCTGGAGGCGGGCGGCAGCGGGCGCCACCCTTGGGTCACTATCCCGCTGGGGTATGGCAAGGTATTTTATGACCCGCGATTCAACTGGAAATACAGCACCGAGCCTGAGCCTGAGCTGAACGGTCGCTCGATCTACTGGCCGCGTGGCAAGGTGCTGGGCGGATCCTCGGCGATCAACGCGATGGTTTGGGTGCGCGGGCATCCTGCCGATTACGGCGAATGGAACGCGGTCGCACCCGGCTGGGACTGGGGCGACGTCGCGCCCGTTTTCCGCCGGATAGAGAAGTGGACTGGCGGCGGCAGCGAGCATCGCGGCGGCGATGGGCCTTTGTCAGTGACAGATGTTGCGGGCGCGGTGCATCCATTGGCACGCGCCTATGTCGAGGCGGCTGCGCAGTCGGGGATACCGAGCAACACCGACTACAACGGTGCGGCAATGGAGGGGGCGGGGTTCTACCAAATCTCGACCGCTAACGGACGGCGCGCGTCGAGTGCGCAGGCGTATCTGCGACAGGCGCAAAAGCTGCCGAACCTCAGGATCGAAACCGGCGCGATGGCCACCCGCATAACATTGGAGGGCAAGCGGGCCACCGGCATTGAATACATCCAGCGGGGCAGGGCGCAAACCGCCCATGCGACCGAAGTGATCCTGTGCGGCGGTGCCATCAATTCACCCCAGCTGTTGATGTTGTCGGGCATCGGTCCTGCCGCGCATTTGCGCGACCTCGGGGTTGAGGTCATCCATGACGCGCCTCATGTCGGCCAGAATCTGATGGATCATCTGGGCAGCGATCATCTGTTTCGCACGACAATTCCCAGCCTCAACCAAGTGCTGCGCCCATGGTGGGGCAAGGCGCTGGCGGGGCTGCAATATGGTCTGCGCCGCACCGGCCCACTGGCGATGAGCCTGAACCAAGGCGGCGGTTTTGTCCGGCTAGCGGACGGCGACGGTCCGCCCGATACGCAGCTTTATTTTTCGCCACTCAGCTATTCCAGCGCGCCAACCGGCAAGCGACCTTTGATGAGCCCCGATCCCTTTCCGGCGGTGCGCATCGGGTTCAACCCCTGCAAGCCGACCAGCACGGGCAGTGTCACTTTGCGCAGCAGCGATCCGATGGCGCCGCCGGTAATGCGTGGCGGGTATCTGGCGACTGAACATGACCGACAATTGATGATCGCGGGCACCCGCGAGGTGCGCCGCATCGCGGCGCAACCTGCCCTACAATGCGTAATAGATACTGAACTCGACCCCGGTCCAAACTGCCAAACCGACGCCGAAATCCTCGATTTCGCGCGCCGTGATAGCTGGACCGTTTTTCATCAATGCGGCACCTGTCGGATGGGTCAGGATAGCGCGACGTCGGTTGTCGATCCGCATCTGCGGGTGCATGGCATCACCGGGCTGCGCGTCGCCGATGCTTCGATTTTTCCCAGCATCCCCACAGGCAATACGAACGCCCCCGCGATCATGGTCGGCGAGCGCGCGTTTGACCTGATTACTGAAAGGTAGCGCCATATGAAGATCATCAGGATCGAGACGTTCACGACCGAATTCGTCGGCTTTGTCCGTGTGACGTCCCAAGATGGCAGCATCGGTTGGGGGCAGGTGTCGACCTATCATTCCGACATCAGCTGTCAGGTGCTTCACCGCCAGGTTGCGCCTTGGGTACTGGGTCAGGACACCACTGATCTGGATGATTTGCTGGACCGCGTGGCCGAGCGTGAGCATAAATTCCCCGGCTCATACCTGCGCCGCGCGATGGCGGGCTTTGACACTGCGCTATGGGATTTACGCGGGCGGCAGGCGGGCAAATCGGTGGCCGAACTGCTGGGCGGCACGCCGGGCCGCATCCGCGCCTACGCCAGTTCGATGAAGCGCGATATTGCGCCCAAGGACGAGGCCGAAAGGATGAAGCGGCTGCGCGACGCACACGGTATTGACGCGTTCAAAGTGCGCGCAGGAGCCGAAGTGGGTCGAGGTCAGGATGAGTGGCCGGGACGGACCGAAGAGATAATCCCGACCATGCGCCGCGAGATGGGGCCAGATGCCGCGCTGCTGATCGACGCCAACAGCTGCTACGCACCCAAACAGGCCATCGAAGTGGGCCGCATGTTGGAGGATCACGGGTTTTCGCACTTTGAGGAGCCGTGCCCCTATTGGGAGTTGGAGCAGACCAAAGAGGTCACCGATACCCTCGATATCGACGTGACTGGCGGTGAGCAGGATTGCGACCTACCCACATGGAAGCGGATGATCGACATGCGCGCAGTCAATATCGTGCAGCCCGATATCCTCTATCTGGGCGGCATCGCCCGCACCCTACGCGTAGTGAAAATGGCCGAGGCGGCTGGCCTGCCGGTGACGCCCCATTGCGCGAACCTGTCGCTGGTTACGCTGTTCACCATGCACCTTTTGCGCGCGATCCCGAACGCGGGGAAATATCTGGAGTTTTCCATCGAGGGCGCGGATTACTATCCGTGGCAGGATGGGCTATTCACGAGCGATCCCTACGGCATTGAGGATGGTCACGCTACAGTCACAGACGCCCCCGGCTGGGGGATCGAGATCGCCCCTGAGTGGCTCGCGCGATCACAGTATAATGTCTCAACCGCAGAATAGAGAAGAAATGAGAGGACGAAAATCATGATCAGCCTAGATAGCTTTGGCGATCTTTCCACCGTCGATACGGGCGCGTTCAAGCCCAAGCCGACCACCCTGACGGATGGTCAGACCGAGGCGGCCAATAACCTTTGGACCTCCCCCGACGGCAAGACGAAAATCGGCGTTTGGGAATGCACCGAGGGCCGCTTTACCGCCGATCGCAGGGCGGCGGGCGAATATTGCCACATCATTTCGGGCCGTGCGACCGTCGTGAATGAGGATGGCTCGAATCCGCGCGACATTGGCCCGGGCGATCTGCTGATCCTGCCCCAAGGGTGGACTGGCGAGTGGACGATTCACGAACATATGCGCAAGCTCTATGTCATCAGCGCTACAGGTTAAGAGGCTGAGAAGCGTTGACTCACACCGATTGACGCATTATATGTCAGTCAGTGTGAGGAGGTATGTATGACTATTCTGGATTTTCAAGCAGACGGCATGTTCAAGCCGGATCGCATCGCGACTGTCCTTATGACGACGCGGGACGAAATCGCGCGCACGGTCGGTCTGGGTCGCGACGCCATCGCGCGGGCCGAGCGTGTGCGCCAGCCCCGCACGCAGCGACGCCTGCGTGAAATGATCGAGATCGTGAACCTCGCCGCGCCGCGGTTTGGCAGCGCGGCAATGGCCTATGCATGGTATCGCTCAGAGCCACTGGACGGCTTTGACGGGATGACGCCGATGGATCTGGTGCAACTGGGCCATGCGGATTGGGTGCGCGACTACCTCGCCGCGCTCGATGCCGGTGTGTTTGCGTAAGTGGACTATTCCGGCCCGCTCTACCGTGCCCTGCATCCCTATCATGCGCGCCAGCCGCTGTCGGGCGAGGGCGCGCGACGTTATGGGGGGCGGTTCAATCCGCGCGGGTGTGCGGCGCTCTACCTCGCGCGGGATTTCGACACGCTGAGGCATGAGATCGCGCGCGGCGGTAGCTTTCAACCGTCGACGATTGTTGAATATGTGACCCGGATCACTGGGCTATTCGATGCGCGCGACAGGGCGGCGCTGGCGCATTATGACATGACTCCCGAGGCGTTGGCCGACCCCGCGTGGCAACTGAAAATGCAGCGGGGCGAGGGCGTGGCGACACAGGATTGGGCCGAGGCCCTGATTGCCGCCGGGCATACCGGCGCGTTGGTCCCCAGCTTTGCCAGAGGGGCGCGGGCGGGGGCGTGCAACATCGTGCTGTGGACTTGGGGCGACGGCACGGGCGCGCATCTGCGTGTCGTGGACGACGAAGGTAGGCTGAGCCGGTGACAGACATCGACGCGCTTATCCAGGCCATCCCGTTGCCTGCGCTGCTGATTGGGCGCGATTTGCGTATCCTCGCGGCCAATGCAGACGCTGCAGCAGTCCTCGGTGCACCGAGCATTGGCGGCCACGTCGCGATGACACTGCGCCAGCCCGACGTGCTGGACGCGATAGAGGCGTGCCGCCGCACCGGCGCGCCGAGCCAAGCGCGCCATCGGGGCGACGATGCTGGGCAGGACGCGAATTATGACGTGTCCTGCACGCCGTTGGACGGCGGCGTTCTGGTCTGCCTGTCCGATATCAGTCGCGCGATGCAAACCGACCGGATGCGCCGCGAATTCGTCGCCAATGTCAGTCACGAGTTGCGCACGCCGCTCACGGCCCTGACCGGATTTATCGAGACGTTGCGCGGCCCCGCGCGCGGCGATGTGGCCGCAAGTGACCGATTTCTCGCCATTATGCAGGATGAGGCCGCCAGGATGGAGCGCCTCGTGCAAGATCTATTGTCGCTCAGCCGCGTCGAGGGGCAGGAGCGTCAACGCCCCAAGAAAAGCGTCGATCTGGGCGCTATTGCCGGTGCTGTGGTCAGCGCATTGGGCGCTGTTGCCGAAGCCGCGGAGGTCACGCTGAGCAGCGATTTGCCAGACGCACCGCTGTATATCCCCGGCGACCCGGATCAGCTGCGCCAACTCTGTACAAACCTGATTGAGAACGCTGTGAAATACGGCGGGCAGGGGGGTCGTGTTGAGGTTTCCGTAACGCCTGAGGCGCACCACCCGGCCCTGCGCGGGCCTGCCGCGATCCTGTCAGTGCGCGATAATGGCGCCGGAATCGACCCTATTCACATCCCCCGCCTGACCGAGCGATTCTATCGCATCGACAGCCACCGATCGCGGCAGATGGGCGGGACGGGGCTGGGCCTGGCTATCGTCAAACATATCGTCAGCCGCCATCGCGGTCGGTTGGCGATTCACAGCGCCTTGGGTGAGGGCAGCGAATTTCGCGTGGCTCTGCCAATGGCGGACGCACCCTGACGCAGTCCGAGTGACGTTACGACAGCCGGCAAAATCGGCATTTGTCATGAAACTGTTACAGAAGCTTTGCAAAAGCGTCGTCGTGGCCCGGTATCTGTCCGGGCAGGGCGTGCGCTGTTGTGCGCCTCTGACAGAAAAATTCAGGAGGTTCTCATGCCTTTCACAAAGCTGACCGTCTCGACCACTGCGCTTATCGCGCTGACCGCTTCCGCCGCACATGCGCGTGACAACGTGCAGATAGCAGGCTCGTCCACCGTGTTGCCTTACGCATCCATCGTCGCTGAAATCTTTGGCGAGAATTTTGAATTTCCGACACCAGTCGTCGAATCGGGTGGCTCATCTGCCGGGCTGAAACGGTTCTGTGAGGGTGTGGGCGAAGGCACGATCGATATTGCCAATGCCAGCCGCCCGATGCGCGAGAAGGAGCTGAAAGTGTGCGCCGATAACGGCGTGAACGACATCGTCGAGGTGCGCATCGGTTATGATGGCATCGTGTTCGCCAGCCGCCTCGACGGCCCGGAATTTACCGCCTTTACCGCCGGCGACTGGTATGGCGCGTTGGCGCAGGACGTGATGGTCGACGGTGCGCTGGTCGCGAATACCTATGCGCGCTGGTCCGAGGTGAACGCCGATCTGCCGGACGTGGACATCACCGCATTCATCCCCGGCACCAAACACGGCACGCGCGAAGTGTTCGAAGAGAACGTCCTGTTGCAAGGCTGCAAGGATAGCGGCGCAATGGCCGCGATGATCGACTCGGGCATGGACGAGGATGCGGCCGAGGGTGCCTGCATGTCCGTGCGCACCGATGGGCGTTCGGTGGAGATCGACGGCGACTATACCGAGACGCTGGCGCGGATCGACAGCAACCCTACGGGCGTGGGTGTGTTTGGGCTGGCGTTCTACGAGAATAACACAGACTCGCTGAAGGTCGCCACGATGGGCGGGATTGCCCCGTCGGTCGACAGTATCGCGTCAGGTGAATATCCGGTGTCTCGTCCGTTGTTCTTCTACATCAAGAAGGCGCATATCGGCGTGATCCCCGGCCTCAAGGAATTCGCTGAATTCTTTGTTGCCGACGAGATCGCGGGCGAGGGCGGGCCGCTGGCCAATTATGGCCTCGTACCCGACCCAGAACTGGCCGAGACGCAAGCGATCGTCGCGGACGAGGCCACGATGCAAGGCGGCATGTAAGCCCCGACGTCAGGGGCGGCGCGCGCTGCCCCTGATACCCACTCCGACACAAAAGACGAGCGCCCAATGTCCCTGACCCTCATCGCCCTCATCCTGATCGTGCTTGGTGGCATCGGCTATGGCATGGGCCGCGCGCGCGCCTTGTCCAGCGCAGGCGGGGACAGTCGCGCGCTGCACTCGCTGCCGCGTTACTACGGTGTGCATGTCGCGATGATGGCGCTGGTTCCGGCGGTAGTATTGCTGGCAGTCTGGCTTGCGGTGCAGCCTTTGGTTCTGGGCGGCGCGGTGGCGGGTATGATCCCCGATGGTCCAGAAGAGAGCCTGACACTCGGCGATGTGCGCCGTGTGGCGCATGGCCTCGATCTGGCAGTGGCGACGGGTGCGATCACCGACGGCGCGGCGCAGACGTTGCAGGCGAATGGCACCATTCGCGCGCTGCTGGCCGAGGTGGGTGCCCCGTTGGCGTCCACTGTAACGGCCCCGGTGCTGGAAGCCGCGCAAGCGTATCGACGCATGGACGCGCAGGGGGATCTGGCGATGGGCATAGCGGTTCTGGCGCTGGCCGTCGCGGGGTTAACGCTGGCGCTGATGCACACGGATAAGGACCTTCGCGCCGGTAACAGGGTCGAATCCGGGGTGCGCGCGCTGTTGGTGCTAGCCGCCAGCATCGCGGTCCTGACCACGCTGGGCATCGCGCTATCGCTCATCTTCAGCACCATCGAGTTTTTCCGCATCTACCCGGCTGGCGACTTCTTTTTCGGCACGACATGGGCGCCCAGCTTTGGCGGCGGGAGCGAGTTGGGTGTGTTGCCGCTGCTGTGGGGCACGCTCTATATTTCGTTCATCGCGCTCGTGGTTGCCGTGCCCATCGGCCTCTTTGCCGCGATTTACCTCTCGGAATATGCCAGTCCGCATTTGCGCGGCGTCATCAAGCCGCTGCTGGAACTGCTCGCTGGTATACCGACCATCGTTTACGGCCTCTTTGCGCTGGTGACGGTCGGCCCGCTGCTGATGCAGGTGTTTGGCCGCGACGGTCTGGGATGGATGCAGGCGGGGACTGCGGTGATGACGGCCGGCTTGGTCATGGGAATCATGCTGATCCCCTTCGTCAGTTCGCTGAGCGATGATATTATGGGCGGCGTGCCGCAGGCGCTGCGCGATGGCAGCTATGGCCTGGGGGCGACTCGCTCGGAAACGATCCGGCATGTCGTGTTGCCCGCCGCGCTGCCCGGTATTGTCGGCGCTGTGCTGCTGGCCGCCAGTCGCGCGATTGGCGAGACGATGATCGTGGTTTTAGGCGCCGGCGCCGCCGCGCGGCTGGGGCTGAACCCGTTTGACGCCATGACGACCGTCACCGCCAAGATCGTCAGCCAACTGACCGGCGACGCCGATTTCGCCAGCCCCGAGGCGCTGGTGGCCTTCGCCCTCGGCATGAGCCTGTTTATCGTCACGCTGGGGCTGAACGTGCTGGCCCTATGGATCGTGCGCAGATATCGCGAGCAATACGAATGACCCACAATTCTTTGTTAGAGCCTGATTCCCGTACCAAGCGCCGCAACCGCGCCGAAAAACGGTTTCGTGTCTATGGCGCCATTGCCATCGCCATCGGCCTTGGCTTTCTGGTGGTGCTGCTAAGCACGATCATCCTGAACGGGCGCGGTGCGTTTCAGCAGACGTTTATCAGCCTGCCGATCTACCTAGATCCGGCCAAGCTGGACAAGAACGGCAATCGTGATCCCGCCGATATCGCCAAGGTCTCGACCTTCGGCTACGCACCGCTGATCCAAGGCGCGCTGCTGGCGCAGGTCAAGACGCTGGATATTGCCACGCCGCTGGATACTGCGCAGGATATGAAGCAGCTCATTTCACCGTCCGCCGCCGCGACGGTGCGCAACGCGGTGCGCGCGGATCCGACCCTGATCGGCCAGACAATAACGTTCGACCTGCTCGCCACCAGCCGCGTCGATGGCTACCTGAAGGCGCGCGTCAGCCGCGAAAGTGTGGCGCGCGATAGCAACATCAGCGCCCAACATCTGGATCTGGTTGATGCGCTGAGGGATGCGGGCATCGTCGCCAAGCGGTTCAACCTCGCCTTTATCACCGGTGCCGATGCCAGCGAAAGCCGCCCCGAGCAGGCGGGCATGGGCGTGGCGATGCTGGGATCGCTGGCAATGATGGCCGTTGTGCTGGTCCTGTCGCTGCCTATCGGCGTGGCCGCGTCGATTTATCTGGAGGAATTCGCGCCCAAGAACCGCTTTACCGACGTGATCGAGGTGAACATCTCGAACCTCGCTGCCGTGCCGTCGATCGTGTTCGGTATCCTCGGCCTGGCCGCGTTCATCCAGTTCGCGCATCTGCCGCAATCCGCGCCGCTGGTCGGGGGCCTTGTGCTGACGTTGATGACGCTGCCGACGATCATCATCTCGACCCGCGCCAGCCTGAAATCGGTGCCGCCTTCAATCCGTAGCGCCGCCCTCGGCGTAGGCGCATCGAAAATGCAGGCGGTGTTCCATCACGTCCTGCCGCTGGCCATGCCCGGTATTCTGACCGGCACGATCATCGGCCTTGCGCAGGCCTTGGGCGAAACCGCACCGCTACTGTTGATCGGCATGGTCGGTTATGTAGCGACGAATTACCCCGATGGCGTTTCATCCGCCTTTTTAGACCCTAATTCGGCCATGCCCGCGCAGATCTATGAATGGGCCAAGCGCGCCGATCCCGCCTATTACGAGCGTGCATGGGGCGGCATCATCGTGCTGCTGGTCGTGCTGCTTGCCGTCAATCTGATCGCCATCCTCCTGCGCCGCCGGTTCGAGCGGCGTTGGTGACCACATGAGGACTTTTCAAATGCAGGACATCAACGCCCCCGAGATCAAGATCGCCGCGAATAACGTGCAGGTCTGGTATGGTGACACGCACGCCATCAAGGACGTGTCCGTCGATCTGGAGGATCGCACCGTGACCGCCTTTATCGGCCCGTCGGGCTGTGGCAAATCCACGTTTCTGCGCTGCCTCAACCGGATGAACGACACGATCGAGATCTGCCGGATCAAGGGCGACATCCGCCTGGATGGGCAGGATATCTATGACCGGCGCGTCGACCCGGTCCAGCTGCGCGCCCGTGTCGGCATGGTGTTTCAAAAGCCGAACCCGTTTCCAAAATCCATATTTGACAATGTCGCATACGGCCCGCGCATCCACGGCCTTGCCCGCAACCGCGCCGATCTGGACGCCATCGTCGAAGAGGCGCTGCGCCATGCTGCGCTGTGGGATGAGGTCAAGGACCGGCTGACCGCCCCCGGCACGGGCCTCTCGGGCGGGCAGCAACAGCGCCTCTGCATCGCGCGCGCCATTGCCACGCAGCCAGAAGTGCTACTGATGGATGAGCCGTGCAGCGCATTGGACCCCATCGCGACGGCGCAAGTGGAAGAGCTGATTTCGGGTCTGGCACAGGATTTTAGTGTCGCGATCGTCACTCATTCGATGCAGCAGGCGGCGCGGGTCAGCCAGAAAACCGCGTTCTTTCATCTGGGCCATTTGGTGGAATATGGTGAGACGGGGCAGATCTTTACCAACCCCGTCGATAGCCGCACAGAGAGCTACATCACCGGCCGGATCGGTTAAGGAGTCAGCAATATGAGCCATCACATCACATCCGCCTATGACCGCGACCTTGAGTTGGTCGAAGTTCTCATCACCCGCATGGGTGGCCTGGTCGAACAGGCGATCCTCAATGCGGCCAGCGCGCTGGAGGCGCAGGACGAGGAGGCGGCGCAGGAGGTGCGCCGCGCTGATCGCGCCATCGACGCGCTAGAGGACCGGCTAAACGATGAGGCCGCGCGCATCATCGCCCTGCGTGCGCCGACCGCGATTGATCTGCGCGTGATCCTGTCGGTCATCAAGATTTCGGGCAACCTTGAGCGTATCGGTGATTATGCGAAAAACATGGCCAAGCGCACGACCGTTCTAGCCGGAATGCCGCAGGTCGAGGGCGCGACCGCCGCGCTGCGCCGCATGGCGCGCGAGGTAGAGCGCCTGCTAAAGGACGCGCTGGACGCGTATGTGCGCCGCGATGTTGAACTGGCCCACGAGGTGCTGCAACGCGATCAGGACATTGACCAGATGTATAACGCGGTGTTTCGCGAATTCCTGACCTTCATGCTGGAGGATCCGCGCAACATCACCCCCTGCATGCACCTGCATTTCATCGCCAAGAATACCGAGCGGATGGGCGATCACGTCACCGCCATCGCCGAGCAGGTGATTTACATCGTCACCGGCACTCACCCGGATGAGGACAGGCCAAAGGGCGACAGCACCTCGGTCGACACGGGCGTGCCCACCGCATGAGTGCCGCGCGCCCTACCGTCCTGTTGGTCGAGGATGAGCCGGCGCAACGCGAGGTGCTGGCCTATAATCTGGGGGCCGCCGGGCTGGACGTAATTCAGGCCGCCGACGGCGAAGAGGCGCTGCTGCTGGTGGCCGAGGGCGCGCCCGATCTGATCCTGCTGGACTGGATGCTGCCCCATGTTTCGGGGATCGAGGTCTGTCGCCAGCTAAAAGCCCGCAGCGCCACGCGGGGCGTGCCGATCATCATGCTCTCGGCGCGCTCGGAAGAGGTGGACATGCTGCGCGGCCTCGATACCGGGGCGGATGATTACATGACCAAGCCCTATTCCCTGGCCGAACTGATGGCGCGCGTGCAGGCCCAGTTGCGCCGCACGCGCCCGGCGGCTGTAGGGTCGCGACTGGAATTTCAGGATATTGTGCTGGACGGCGAGACGCACCGCGTCACCCGCGCGGGCCACGAGGTCAAGCTGGGTCCGACCGAATTCCGTCTGCTGGCGACCCTGATGGAAAAACCGGGTCGCGTTCTTAGCCGCGAGCAGTTGCTGGACCGGGTCTGGGGCCGCGATATTCACGTCGACAGCCGCACGGTAGATGTTCATGTGGGGCGTCTGCGCAAAGCACTATTACTTCACGGCGAGGGTAATCCGCTGCGCACTGTGCGCGGTGCGGGCTACGCGTTAGGGTAGCGGTTGGCGCGCAGCGTCGGCACGCACTGTCACGAAAATTTTGCAAAACAGGCGCTATCCAGATGCTAGAACGGCTGTTAACGTACAATGGAAACGTTTCCAGCATAGCCGAGCGTCGATGAACGAAAAGGCCACCATCACCATAAAAGACGTCGCCCGCGCCGCGGGCTGTGGTGTGGCGACGGCCAGCCGGGTCCTGAATGCGTCGGGGCCGGCCAGCGCAGAAATGAGTGAACGGGTGCGCCGCGCCGCCGCGGATCTGGGATTTTCCTTCAGCGCGATTGGGCGCGCCTTGCAAAGTCGACGGTCGATGACGGTCGGCTGCCTTGTGCCGTCATTGGCCAACCCCGTCTTTGGTGAGGCGATGCAGGGCGTGCAAAACCAGTTGCGCGCGGCGGGCTATCAGCCGCTGATTTGTGCGTCGAACTACGACGAGGCCACCGACGAGGATATGCTGCGCACCCTTCTGGCGCAAAAGGTCGACGGGCTGATCGCCACCATGGCCGCGCCTGCCCGCAGTGCCGCGCTTCGGGTGGCGCGCGCGACGGGCGTGCCCGTGTCGCTGATGTTTCACGACCCTGTCGAAGGGTTCGCCAGCGCCTATGTCGACAACGCCGCCGCCGCGCGTGAGGTCGCGCGCCAGTTCATTGCGCGCGGGCATCGCCGACTTGGGTTTTTGGCGCTGCGCTTTGCCTCGTCCGACCGCTCGCAGAGCCGATATGCCGGGTTTCGCGCTGAATGCCACGCGCATGGCTTGGCCGAGCCCGCGCTGATCGAAATGGACGAGCGTGAGGCGCGCAACCCGGACAGGATCGCCGAAATTCTGCGCGCCAATCCGAATATCACCGGCCTTTTTGCGTCCAATGATTTTCTGGCCATCGCCGTGCAGAATGCAGCGGGTCGCATCGGTCTGCGTGTGCCGGATGATCTGTCGGTCATTGGCTTTGACGGGATCGACATCGGTCGTCTGCTTAACCTGCCGCTCGCCACAATCGAGACTGATGCAGGCGCAATGGGCTGTCAGGCAGCGCATTCACTGCTGATTGCCATGCAAGGCGGGGGGATGCATCAGGCGCCCCCTTTGCCATTCGTTTTCCGCGCCGGGGCGACGCTTGCTGCCGCGCCGGAGAAAAAGGACGGCGGTCGGGCTGCACCCCGGCCGTCGCCTGTCACCCTCGCCTCAGTTCCACCCAAAACAAGGATGAACCCATGAGACATGTCTTTACTGCCGCACTTGCCGCGACCACCCTCGCCGCGCCCGCCATGGCCGAGCAGGGAATTTGCTATAACTGCCCGCCGCAATGGGCCGACTGGGCCTCGATGCTGGAGGCAATCGACGAAAAGCTCGATATCCAGATGCCGCATGACAACAAGAATAGCGGCCAGACCCTGAGCCAGCTCTTGGCCGAGGAATCAAACCCCGTCGCCGATGTCGCCTATTATGGAGTCACCACCGGCATCAAGGCTGGCGACAGGGGCGTGGTCGAGCCCTACAAACCCGCCCTATTTGATGAAATCCCCGAGGGTCTGCGCGATCCGGACGGCAAATGGTTCGCCATTCACTACGGCACGCTGGGCTTTTTCGTGAATGTCGATGCGCTTGGTGGGGCCGAAGTGCCGCAGTGTTTCGCGGACCTGAAAAAGCCGGAATATCGCGGCATGGTCGGCTACCTCGATCCGTCCTCGGCCTTTGTCGGCTATGCGGGTGCGGTCGCGGTCAACATCGCGTTTGGCGGTGATCTGGACAATTTCGACCCGGCGATCAAATTCTTTAACGAACTGGCCGAAAATTCACCCATCGTGCCCAAGCAGACATCCTATGCGCGCGTTGTGTCAGGCGAAATTCCGATCCTTTTCGACTATGATTTCAATGCCTATCGCGGCAAATACGAAGAGGACGGTAATTTTGAATTCGTCCTGCCGTGCGAGGGGTCCGTGCGTGTCCCCTACGTCATGAGTCTGGTCAAAGGCGGCCCGCATCCCGAGGTCGGCAAGCGGGTGCTGGACTTTATCCTGTCCGATGAAGGTCAGGCGATCTGGACTAACGCGTACCTTCAGCCCGCCCGCCCCGTCGAGCTGCCCGCCGATGTCGCGGCCAAGTTCCTGCCCGCCAGCGATTACGAGCGCGCGGTGGCCGTGGACTATGCCAAGATGGAAGAGGTTCAATCCGCCTTCGGCGAGCGCTACCTGTCTGAAGTCAAGTAAACCTGATGCCGTCAGGGGGCAGGGCCGCGCGCCTTGCCCCTTTGGTAGGTCCGAAAGGGTTCGCCCATGTCATCCCGCACCTTTGTTGCGCTCTGTTTTCTGCCGCTGGCGATATTCACGCTGGCCTTCCTGGCGCTGCCGCTGGTGCGCCTGATCCTCGCCTCTGGCGAGAGTGAGGCAGGCTGGGCGATCTATCTGGAGATTCTACAAAAACCGCGCTACCTGTCGACGCTGATCCAGACGGTCGTTATCTCGGTCCTCGTCACTGTTGCTGCGCTGGCAATATCGACCACCGCCGGGCTGTTCCTGGTGCGTAACCGGTTTCCGGGGCGGGGCGTGCTGCTGTCGATCCTGACGCTGCCGCTGGCGTTTCCGGGGGTTGTCGTCGGGTTCATGATCATCCTGCTGGGCGGTCGTCAGGGTCTGATAAATCAGATCACGCCGGGGCATGTGGTGTTCGCCTACTCGGCCTTTGGCCTGTTCCTCGGCTATCTCTATTTCTCGATCCCGCGCGTATTGCTGACCGTCATGGCCGCCGCCGAGAAAATCGACCCCGCGTTGGAAGAAGCGGCCCTAACACTGGGCGCATCGCCCTATCGCATCGTGCGCGACGTGCTGCTGCCCGCCCTCATGCCTGCGATGATCGCGGCGGGGGCCATCGCATTTGCCACCGCTATGGGTGCGTTTGGCACGGCCTTTACGCTGGCCACGAATATCGACGTGCTGCCGATGGTGATCTACACCGAATTCACCCTGTCGGCGAATATCGCCATGGCATCCGCGCTGTCGGTGATCCTGGGGCTGGTCACATTGGCGATGTTGCTGATCGCGCGCAGTTTCGCGGGCGGCGTTGTGGCGGCGGGCGGCTAAGACATGCTGAAATCACCTGCAAAATTACTGCAATTGACCGTCACGCTGCTGGCCTGCGCATTCCTGTTGGTGCCGACGCTGCAATCGGTGCTGGCGGGCGTCACGGTCAACTACTTTCAGGGCGTCAAATCCGGCCTGACGCTGAAATGGATCGGCGAGGTCTGGACACTCTATTCATCGTCAATTTTCCTATCAATCTGGCTGGCATTCTGTTGCCTGATCTGCACCCTCATCATCGGCGTGCCGGCCGCCTACGCCTTGGCGCGCAACCCCGGCCGCATGTCCCGCGTGCTGGAGGAGTTCATATCGCTCCCCCTCGCGATCCCCGGTCTGGCGTTGGCGCTGGCGTTGCTCCAAGTCTACGGCTCTGTCCAAGGGTTTCGCGCGCATTGGAGCTTTATCCTCGTCGGACACGTTCTTTATACGCTGCCCTTCATGGTCCGCTCGGTGCTGTCGGTCATGGCCGCCATCGACCTCAAGACGCTTGAGGAAGGCGCGGCATCCCTCGGCGCGCCCGCATGGCGGCGGTTCATCGACATCGCCGTTCCCAACGCACTGCCCGGCGTTCTGGCCGGATCGCTGACAGTGGTTACGCTGTCGATCGGCGAATTCAACCTGACATGGATGCTGCACACGCCATACCTCAAAACCCTGCCCGTGGGATTGGCCGATAGCTATGCCTCGATGCGGCTGGAAATCGCGTCGGCCTATACGCTGGTCTTTTTCGTGATGATCGTGCCGCTACTGATGGCGATGCAATGGGCCTCGGCCCGTGCGCAAAGGATACTGACATGACCCTGAAGCTGACCAATGTCGCCAAGACTTTTCCCGACGGCACCCGCGCACTGACGCCCGTCGATCTGGATATTGCCGAGGGCGAGATCGTGTCGCTGCTGGGGCCCTCTGGCTGTGGGAAAACGACCCTGTTACGCATCATTGCGGGGCTAGAGACGACCGATGCAGGCGGCAAAATCCGGTTCCAGGATGAGGACGTAACCGCCCTGTCGGTCGTGCAACGCAAGGTGGGGATGGTGTTTCAGTCCTACGCGCTGTTTCCCAACATGTCGGTGCGCCGCAACATCGGCTACGGGCTAAAGATGCAAAAACTGCCCAAGGCCGAGATCAACGCACGCGTCGATGAGGTGATCGCGCTGTGCCGCCTCGGGCCTTATGCGGATCGCCCGATAAATGCCCTGTCGGGAGGTCAGCGCCAGCGCGTCGCATTGGCGCGCGCCTTTGCCCCGCGCCCGCGTATCCTGTTGCTGGATGAGCCTTTGTCGGCGCTCGATGCGGCCCTGCGCGGACAGTTGCGCGATGAGCTGGCCGTGCTTTTGCGCACCTTCGGGATCACCGCCATTTTCGTCACTCACGACCAGACCGAGGCGATGGCGATCGCCGACCGCGTCGCCGTCATGGCGCATGGCAGCATCGCCCAGATCGGCACGCCCGAGGCGCTCTACCGCGCGCCCGCGTCGCCGTTTGTCGCGCGGTTCGTCGGCGATGCGATGCCACTGGCGGGCCGGTTAAGCGGCGGCGCGCTGCATCTGGATGGTGGCATTCTGCCGCTGGAAGGCGGGGCGGACGGCGGCACCGCCTATGTCCGGGCCGAGGATGTGCGGCTGGACGAAAATGGCCCACTAAAGGGACGGATCGACGCGGTGACCTTCCTCGGCACGCATTACCGTGTCGTGCTGTCGGGCGTCACGCCCGAGCCGGTCATCGCCCTGCACGCTGGCACCAGCGCCCCCAAACTGGGCGCGACTGTGGGTCTCAGCATTGCGCCCGGCGCCATCCTCAGCTTTGCGGCCGAGCCGGAGACAGCCTGATGTCCGCGTTCATTCAAATCACCGACACCCACATCGTCCCCGAGGGCGAGCTGGCCTATAACCGCTCTGACACAGCCGCGGCGCTAAGTGAGGCGATCAGCACCGTCAACGGCATCCTGCCGCGCCTTGATCCGGTGGACTGCGCCATCATCACTGGCGATCTGACGGACTACGGCACGCCTGCGGAATACGAGCGGCTCAAGGGCATCATGGCCGATCTGAACCTGCCCTACCTTGCCATTCCGGGCAATCACGACGCGCGGGATGCGATGCGCGCGGCGTTTGCGGATCAGAACTGGATGCCAGAGGCTGGCCCAATCCAGTGGAGCCGGGATTTCGGGGATTTCACTGTCATCGGCCTCGACACGCTGGTCGAGGGATCGCATCACGGAACGCTCTGCGACGAGGGTTTGGCGTTTCTGGACCGCATATTAGGGTCGCTGAACGGCCATCCGGTGGTGGTGGCGACGCATCATCCCTGGATGCATTCCGGCGTGATCGCGATGGACAACAACAATCTGCAAAACGGGGGCGCGCTGCTGGACCGGCTAGAGGCCTATGGCGGTCCCGCGCGCATGATTTCCGGCCACGTGCACCGCACGCTGACCACCCAGATCGGCAAGGTGACGTGCCAGATCGCGCCCGCGCCCTGCCACGCCGTGCACCTCTCGCATCAGACGGCATCCGTAAATTCCCTGATCATGGAGCCGGGCGGCGTTACGCTGTGGAATTGGCAGACCGCGCCGCAGCCCTGCCTTGTGTCGAATGTGATCCCGGTTGGGACGTTCAAGGGGCCGTGGCCGTTCTACGGCTAGGCGCTCAGTTTCGCTCAGGCAGCGAACACGCCGTCCTTAGTATCGAACATAACATGGGCACCTTGATGAAGCTGGGACGCACGTTGGTCGAAGGGCCGCCATCCGTGGTGCGCGATGGCCCCGAGGTTAAGGCCACCTTTATGGGCGACATACTGACAGGGGATATCGCATGACCGACGCCCTGCAAGTCGAGGATATTCACATCTACTACGGCAAAAGCCAAATGATTCAGGGTCTGTGCCTGCGCGTCGGCGACGGCGAGATCGTCCGCTTCGTGGAGCCACAGCAACGCCTGCGCAAGCAGCGTTCATCATAGATGGTCGTTCTACCTCACCGACTATGTCGATCAAATGCTCCAAGATTTCTCTTATTACGCAGAAGTAATCCTCGGTCTAAGCAAACAAGACTTCCCTATCACGACCACGCAATCATGGCCCGCGGGGCGTATTCATACCTTCCAACTCGCGCGAGGGCGAGTGCCAAAGTCGTGCGATAGATGCTGACGCTAGTCGTGCTAACGTGAGGGCTTTGTCACGACCGGCTTCCGCTCCCAATCTTACTGTCGCAACACTTCATACGAAAAGACGGCTGCCAATAGCCTCTAGGATGTCTTGTTCAAGGAAATTATCAGTGAGTTTTCCGCTTTCCAAACTCCGCTTGCCGCGAATGCGGCTGCCAGCTTTGCTATCCGCTACTGACGCAAAGCGCTGTGCGCGGCCATTGGAGTCTAGACAGCGAAATCACCCTCAGTCCCGTAGATTGGCAATTTAAAAGTAGCGCGCATCTGCATGCAGGAAGATAACTGATAATAGTAGTTATGTAACTTGTATTTGAATCAACCGTCTATAGTCAAAAAAAGTCCGATTCCCAAATGATACCCACTGTATTTGGGCGGCGATCATAGCACACACTCGGAGGCCACGTCGCGATTGCCGGAAACGCCATTAGCAGGCCGACGGCGAGGATCGGTAGCAGGACAACCGGGACGGTGTCGATGCGCCCGCCGGATAGTGATGTTCAGGATACGCTCGACCGGTTCGTCACCGTCAAAGCGGCGAAACACCAGCGAACAGATCGACGCACAGATGAAGATCTGCTGGCGGCGCTCATCTCGTTCCCGCATCTGTCGCTCTGGCTGCCCTCGCTGAGGCAATAATCTCAGCCCGGACAGCGCCATAGAACCCGCCTGATCCACAACTCAGCACCACCTGCATCGCAGCGTCAACAACAAGGACCCCGCCAATCATCGCAAAACCCGTGGGCGCTTCGGCCCCGGCCAACTCTGCGGAGTGGCTCTGTAAAAGGAGAAGCGCGGCCAATCCGATGGACCTGCGGGCAGGACAGGGTGACGTCCCCACTAAGGAAGCGTCAGACAGCTACGGCGAAACCAATCGCATCACCTTTGAGGATGGCGTCACAATCGGCGATCTCTTCGTTGTCACCGAACGGATTGATGGGGTCGATTCCAAGATCCGTTCAAGACCGCGGCCGCATTGATCTCGATAATCCCCACAGGGGTGGCAAACTCATCCTGTTGTCCTTTTTCCTATTATTTGATGTGCCCAATTTTCCAAATTTTCCTGACCCGCAAACAATTGCTCAGCACATAAGTGAATTCGGAGTATAAGTTCTCAGGGCCGCCTGTGCTCGGAAGGAGAATTTGATAGGCGCCCCTATGTAATCCGAATAAGCTATGGATTTCAAAAGGCCTCTTATTTCGGCTTGAACTACAGCAATCAGGATTTTCTTTTACGTATTCATGGGCCTCATCCAGAGTGGCAATTTTTGGTATAATGTAGCTGCGGGAATTGGCAGCATCGTGAAGGGTAAAGACGAGGGCCTCTTCATGGGAAAATCTGGTTGCTTGAGGAATGCAATACCCGGCTGCATTCGTAGCCCAGTAACCAATAAGCAATGCTACACCGCTGACCCAATAAACCGCCTTTAACATAGTTTCGCTCGCTCCACGATGTTGTTGTTATTTTGCTAATTGGGAGGTGAAATCGGATAAACACTACCCAGAGGATGATTTGGATTTACCGACCGTCTGGTGCCAGCATACAGCGGCACAGGCAGGGGTGAAAACGATGGAATGATCTGACGGCTTCACCCCAACAACATTTCACTACACCTTACTGATCTCACGAGTCTCCGTTGCACAAAATCGGTAAATGGACGGCACCCCTCCTTCCCCGACGGATTTACCCGATGGCTTGTGTGGCAAGGATTGCAAGCGCGGTGTAGCCGTTCAAGACTGAGAGGCATTCTCGTCTCAATGCGGCTTCGTCAGTAACAGGCTTCGAAAGCGCGGTGTTCTTGCGAGGTGGGATGACAGCATGGGCATCATGTTCCGCAATGGCATTGTGGCATGGTTCGCCACCTCGGCGACCCCGACATCCTCCCGCCTGCGCAGACTTATCCCTGCCCTCCGCTTGCCAAACTGCCTTCGGATGCCCAGATCAAGCAGGAACAATGAACACAGGTGACACATGCGATATTCAGCTCTGGATCTCGCGCCCGTGCCCGAGGGGTCGGACGCCGCAACTGCCATAGCCAACAGTGTCGCGCTGGCCCAAAAGGCCGAGCGCTGGGGATATCACCGCTATTGGCTGGCCGAGCATCACAACATGCCCGGCATCGCCAGCGCCGCGACGTCGGTGCTGATCGGCCATATTGCAAACGCCACGCAGACCATGCGCGTCGGCGCGGGCGGGATCATGCTGCCCAATCACGCGCCCCTCACGATTGCCGAGCAGTTCGGCACGCTGGCCACCATCCACCCGAACCGCATCGACCTCGGCCTTGGCCGCGCGCCGGGCGGTGACATGGCCGTAGCGCGCGCTTTGCGGCGGGGCCTTGAGGCGGACCGCTTTCCCGACGATGTGGTTGAACTGATAAACTACCTTGGCGATGCCCGCCCCGATGCGCCGGTCGCGGCCCATCCCGGTCAGGGCACGCATGTCCCTATCTGGATTCTGGGCAGCAGCCTTTATGGCGCGCAACTGGCCGCGCATCTGGGCCTGCCCTATGCATTCGCCTCGCATTTCGCGCCGGACGCGCTGGATGAGGCTCTGCAGATCTACCGCGACCGGTTCCAACCCTCGGCGCAGCTTGAGCAGCCCTATTTCATGCTGGCCGCCAACGTCTTTGCCGCAGATACAGACGCCGAGGGCGCGTATCTGCGCACATCGATGCAGCAAGCGTTCGCGCGCCTGCGCACCGGCCAGCCCAGCAAACTGCCTGCGCCGGTGGACGATATCGAGGCCGCAATCGGCCCCGACATGACCCGCGCCGTCAATCAGGCGCTGCGCGTGTCGGCAGTGGGGTCAAAGGCGTCGGTGCGATCTGCATTGACCGCGCTGAAGGACCGCTATGCCCCCGATGAGATGATCCTGACCGGCCAAATTCACGACGCAGAGGCGCGCCAGAAATCCTTCGGCATCGCCGCCGAAGTGCTGACGGATATGAGCGCGGTGGAGGTGGCGTGAGCACGTTCCCTGCCAGACGCTCCAGTACTTCAAACCGCGTGCACGGCGACGATGTATCGAAGGTCCGCTTCGAGCCCTCTTTACCGATTTTATGCAATGCAGCTAATGTCTGCTATCAAGGGGACCCCAAAACCTTCAACAGCTAAATAGGTTTTGAACGGGGTGTTTGGCAGATTCAATCGGGGTAGTGTTCGCTTGTGCCAAAGGGGAGGGTTTTGAGATTGCCCGCGAACAACCACTTTGCGGGACTGGGCGACTGGGTTGCAAACTGCCGCGCAAAAGAACAGATGAGTAGGCTGGCAATGCAGCCCTGCGGGTAAGCGAATGTGATGGAAATGACCAGAATTTACCGGCGTTTCAATCTTGTTCAAGCGGGCCAATTTTTCAGATTGACAGATCGCCGGTTTCTACAATAACGCAAATTCAGCAAAGGCTCTTAAGCAGGAAATCGCACATGCCACGTTTCTTTAAAACCATCGTTTTTTTACCTTTTTTTCTCGCGGCTTGCGAGGACTTGCCCACCGAAGACGTGCGCGCGAAGCTCTTTGCCGGCACTGAAGGGGGCCAGCCAGTCTACCAGATTTATAACTATCAGATTAACGCGCTTGATTCAAATATCGAGCGGCAGCAGAAGGTCAATCTGGGAACGATGGCAAGAGCATGCCCTACGGGTCACACGGTCAAGAGCATCGAGAAAAGCGAGCCTTACGCATGGCATAATCCTGCGACTAATATGACGGCGAGCCACCTGCATATGACGACGAAATTTGTCTGCAAGTAAGTGTAGCGCGCGCCTATCGATGCCTAGGGTCGGTTCGCCGCATTAGCCCCATAGGCCACCGCTATGCTGTTCAGCACAGGGGCGGTTTTGTTTTGAGACGGGGAAGTTCAAAAACAAGCGATATCGGTGAAAAACTCGCCCATGCGGTTTTGAAACGTCGGTTGTGAGAATCTTGGTCTTCTAAGTCACCTGATAGGCCCGTATTCGCGGTAAACAACCAACAGATTGGAACGCTGTTCGCATTCTGAGTCCGGGTGCAAGATGCGATGGAGTTTTTCACCGATATCAAACGTTTGTTGAACAGTGGGTTTTCTTGAAGCAGTTATTGACGCAAACGCAGCGAATTCACACTTTGTCCGCAAAGCAGCCATCACCCTAGCCACAACCCTCACACATCCTTCTTGCGGCCCATCCGTGCGATCACCGCAAAGAACAGGGGCACGAATAGCACGCCCAGAACCGTCGCCGTGATTGTCCCCGACAACACGCCCGACCCGATTGCCGTGCGCCCGCCAGACCCGGCCCCGGTGCTAAGGACCAGAGGCGTAACGCCGAGGCTAAACGCCATCGACGTCATGATGATGGGGCGGAATCGCTGGCGCGCGGCGTCGACGGCAGCCTCAAGGATACTCTCGCCCTCCGCGCGTTTGTCGCGCGCGAATTCGACGATTAGGATCGCGTTTTTACCCGTCAGGCCAATGACCGTCAGCAAGCCGACCTGAAAGAACACGCCGTTCTCGAACCCGCCCAGCCACGCACCCCCCAGCGCACCCAGCACGCCGATGGGCATGGCCAACATGACCGCAAACGGGATTGACCACGATTCATATAGCGCCGCGAGGGCGAGGAAAATCGCCGCCAGCGACAGACCGTATAGCAACGGTGCCTGACTGCCCGACTCCTGCTCCTCCAGCGACAGGCCCGTCAGTGAAACCTGAAAACCGGGTGGCAATTGTTCGGCCAAACGCTCGATCTCGGCAATCGCTTCGCCGGTGCTGACGCCGGGCGCGGGCGAGCCTTGGATTTGCATCGACGGCACGCCGTTGTAACGGTCCACGCCCTGCGGCCCATAGGTCCACCCGGCCGAGACGAAATTCGAGAACGGGACAAGCCCGCCATTGGCATTGCGCACGCGCCATTTCTCAATATCAGACGGCACGGCGCGCGCTGTCGGCTCGCCCTGCACATAGACGCGTTTGATGCGGCCATCATCGACGAAATCGTTGACATAGCGCCCGGCCCAAGCGGTGCTGAGCAGGTTGCCCACATCCGTCGCGGCCACACCCATCGCACCGGCGCGGCGCCAGTCGATATCCAGGTTGAACTGCGCCGCATCCTCTAGCCCGCTGGGCCGCGCCGACGCGATCAGCGGGCTTTCAGCCGCCATGCCCAGCATCTGATTGCGGGCCTCCAGCAGCTGCTCGTGGTTCTGCCCGCCGCGCGCCTGAAGGTAAAAATCAAAGCCCGACACGTTGCCCAACTCGATCACCGAGGGCGGCACGATGGGAAACACCATCGCGCCCTCGATCTGGCTGAACGCGCCAAAGGCCCGGCCCGCCAGCGCCTGCGCACTTTGCCCAGGGTCCGGGCGCTCTTTCCAATCTTTCAGGCGCACAAAGGCTAGGCCCATATTCTGCCCCTGCCCCGCAAAGCTGAACCCGACGACCCCAAAGACGGATTCCACCATGTCGCTTTCCTGCGTCAGATAGTAATCCTCGACCTGCTTGACCACTTTCAGCGTCTGCTCGGCCGTGGTTCCAGTCGGCCCTTGGATCAGGGTAAAGAGGATGCCCTGATCCTCTTCGGGCAAAAAGCCCTGTGGCGTGCGCATGAACAGGCCGACCATCACCGCGACGATAATCAGATAGATTATCCCCATCCGCACGGGCCGGTTGACGATCCAGCCAACGCTGCCCGCATAGCCGCCCAGCAACTTGTCAAACCCACGGTTAAAAATGCCAAACGGCCCGCGCTGCGTGGCCTCGCCATGTTTGGCCTTTAGCATCGTAGCGCATAGCGCGGGCGTCAGCGTCAGCGCGACCAGGACCGACAGCCCCATCGCCGATATGATCGTGACCGAGAATTGCTTGTAAATCACCCCGGTCGAGCCGGGAAAAAACGCCATCGGAACGAACACCGCCGACAGCACGACCCCGATGCCGATCAGCGCGCCGGTGATCTGGTCCATCGACTTGCGTGTCGCTTCCTTGGGGCTAAGGCCCTCCTGCTCCATAATGCGCTCGACGTTTTCGACCACGACGATCGCATCATCGACCAGCAGGCCGATCGCCAAAACCATCGCCAGCATGGTCAATGTGTTGATCGAATACCCCATCAGCGACAGTATCCCGAAGGTGCCCAGCAGCACGACCGGCACCGCCAGCGTCGGGATCAGAGTCGCGCGCAGATTTTGCAGGAATAGATACATCACGAGGAACACCAGAATGATCGCCTCGATCAGCGTCTTGATTACTTCCTCGATAGAGATTTGGACAAAGGGCGTGGTGTCGTAGGGGATGACATATTCGACCCCCTCGGGGAAAAATGCGGCCAGTTCTTCGACCCGCTTTTCCACCGCCGCAGCCGTGTCGAGTGCGTTAGCACCGGGTGCAAGGCTGATCGCCATTCCCGTCGCCGCCTCTTGGTTAAAGCGCGAAATGGTGCCGTAGTTCTCGGCCCCGATTTCGACCCGTGCGACATCGTTGATCAACACGAGGCCGCCGTCGGTTTCAGCCCGTATCACGATCTGGCGAAAATCCTCGGGCGTGCTTAGCAGGGACTGCGCGGTGATGGTCGCATTCAAAACCTGCCCATCAACGGCAGGGCGCGAGCCGAACTCACCGGCCGAAATCTGGGCGTTCTGCGCGCTAACCGCATTGACCACATCCTGCGGAGTCAATTCGAACGCGGCCAGTTTGGACGGGTCCAGCCAGATGCGCATGGCATATTGCGCGCCAAAAACGCGCACGTTGCCCACACCTTCGACGCGGCTCAGCTCGTTCACCATGTTGGTGCTAAGGTAGTCGCCCAGATCGGTGGCATCATAGCCGCCGTTTTCAGCGATCAACGCGATCACCATCAGGAACCCGGACGACGATTTGCGCACGGTCACGCCTTGGCGCTGCACCGGTTCGGGCAGCAGCGCGGTGGCCTGCGCCAGCTTGTTTTGCACCTGCACCTGCGCGATGTCGGGATCTATTCCCGTCTCGAACGTCAGCGTGATCGACGCGCCCCCGGCGCTGGTCGAACTGGACGAGATGTATCGCAAGCCGTCCAGCCCAGTCATCTGCTGTTCGATCACCTGGGTGACGGTATTGGCCACCGTTTCGGCGCTGGCACCGGGATAGGCGGCGTTGACCGATACGGTCGGCGGCGCGATCTGCGGGTATTGCGCAACCGGCAAAGTAACGATCGACAGGACGCCGATCCCCATGATGAAAATCGAAATTACCCAGGCAAAGATCGGGCGGTCAATGAAAAAACGGGCCATATAACGGGCGCTCCGGTCAGGTCGGGTCAGGGTCCATTCGGGCGCGGATTAGGCCCGAACATGGGGATCAGTCTCTATTCAGCGGGTTGAGGTTCGGCCTGTTGTTCACCTTCTGCGGCGTCCTCGTCCTTGCGCTCCTGCGCATTGACCTTGGCGCCGGGGGCAGCCTTTTGCAGGCCCTCCACGACGACGCGGTCGCCGTCCATCAGCCCATCATTCACCACCCAGAACTGGCCGCGATCCTGCAACACGTTCAGCACGCGCTGCTCGACCGTGCCGTCCTCGCCCACGACCAGCGCCGTGGGCTGGCCGCGCCGGTTGCGGCTAACGCCTTCTTGGGGGACCAGAATGGCGCCCTTGGCGACACCGCTGGGCATTTCGGCCTGCACATACATGCCGGGCAGAAGCAGCTTGTCGGGGTTGGCAAAGGCGATGCGCAGCACGACGACGCCGGTCAGCGGATCGACCACCGGTTCGGCTGCTGTCAGCTTGCCCGTCTGTTCGAACTCGCTACCATCGGCCAGCGTCAGCCGCACCTCTTGCGCGCCGCCCGTCTGCCGGGCATAGCCGGCGCCGCGGCGAAAATCCAGCAACTCAGCCGCCGATTGAGTGACATCCACATAAACCGGATCAATGTTGCGAACGGTCGCCAGCGGAGTCTGCTGGCTGGCCGTCACCAACGCGCCCGGGCTGACCATCGAGCGCCCGATTTCGCCGGACAGGCGCGCGCGGATCTCGGTGCGGTCCTGTTCGATCCTGGCCGATTGCAGCTGCGCCTCGGCGGCTTGCAGGCTGGCCTTGGCCCCGTCGCGCCCGGCAATGGCCGAATCCAACGCCTGTTCGCTGACCACATTGCGGCTCGACAGTGTTTCCAACCGCGCGGCCTCGCGGCTCGCCGCCTTGAGCTGTGCCTGCGCTTGCGCGACGGCAGCCTCGGCCTGCGCGACGGCGGCGTCATAGGTGGCCGGGTCAATCCTGTACAGAACATCGCCCGCCTCGACGCGCCCGCCCTCGTTAAACAAACGCTCGGTGATGATGCCCGCCACTTGCGGGCGCACCTCAGCCTCGGAGGACGCGACGACGCGGCCCGGCAGCGTAGTGGTTAGATGCACATCACTGACGTTCACGGTAACCACGGTCACGCCCGGCGGCGGCCGCTCGCCTTCTTGGGCAAATGCGGGGGTTACAACAAGGGCCAGTGCAAGGAGCGGCACCAAAATGCGCGGCGCGGTCATGAAATTTGGCATAGGTCACAGTCCAATCGGCAGCGTCTGCGGAATTTGAGCGGAACATAGCCTAAAGCGACTGGTTCACAAGGGGGCACACCAGCGCCCCCTGCCCCATTATCTGCGTGCAGCTGTGCCTTGAGATGCCGATTAGCCCCGGTTCAACGCCTGCGCCATGCAATGGATTCCGCCGCCGGTTTTCGAAATTTCGGCTGTTTCCACTGCCGCCACCTCGAACCCGCGCGCGCGCAAGGCATCGACCAGGACCGTCGAGGCCGCAGGCGCAATCACCTTGCCGTTACCCAGGCTCATCACGTTGCAACCAAGGTTCATGGTATCGCGGAACGGCACGTCAATAATCTCGTGCCCTTTACCCTTTAGCCAGTCCACAATCCACGGGTCGGTGCAGTCAAGGCAGACTGCCGTCAGCTTTTCTGCGATGGGCACGACCATCAGGTCGATATGCACATAATATTCGTCGATAAAGGCCAGCTTGACCTCCCAGCCCTCATCTTCGAACCAGCCCGCGACCTGCCGCGCGCCTGCCTCGTTCGTGCGTGCGCCGCCGCAGCCGATCAGCACGACGCCCTCTTCGATCACGTTAAAATCGCCGCCCTCAAAGGTGCCGGCGGTCACCATGTCGTAGATCGGGATGCCCAGTTCCTCGTAAGTGCGGATCGCCGCGTAATTCTCGCCCCGGCGCCACCACTGCGACATGGCCGTGATGACCGCACCATAGGGCGTCATGACGGACGAATCGCGCGCATAGACCTGCATCGGCAGTTCAGGCTCTGGTTTGTGCATCTGCACGTTGACGCCAAAATGCTCGTAGGCGGCGACCATCTCGGCATGCTGGCTCTGGGCAACCTGAATGTTGCACGGGTTCTCGCGCAGATGCTTGGACGACAGGCTGGAGGTCGCAAGGTGGCGCAGATGCGCGGGCGATCCCAGCAGGACGTGGCTCAGCGGGTCCGTCTCATTGGGCAGGTGCCAGTTCTGCATGGGGGCCGTGCCACCGCCGCGCTTGCGTCGTTGCAGGGTGAATTCGCTTTGAGTTTTGTCGAGCATTTCTAGGTCTCCTCTTATGCGTCGGGCATGGCGGCCGGAATCCACCAGTCGCGCCCGCGCGGGGTTTCGATATATTCCGGCCAGCGGAAGTCGATGGGCGGCTCGTAATCGCAGAGCGGGGCCAGCCATTTGTCGCCCCCTACCCCGCCGCCGGTGCGGTCGTTGAATTCGGTCATCGCAGCATCGCGCGCGTCTGCATCCTCCAACAGGCGCAGCGCCGACAACGCACAGACCCGCGCCGCTGTGCGCACCATCGGATCAATCGTTGCCGGGATACCGCCAAGCGCGTTCATCACCCAAGAGGGATAGGGCGCGCCGTTCGGTTTCAGCGCCGGGCGCGCGATGTAAAACCGCGCGAGCGGGGTGTGCCAGCTCATGTCGGTGTAATCATCTGACGTGCTGTTCATCTGCGAGGGCGGCAGATCGCGGCGCAAAATCGCCTCGGCGTCTTGCGGCGCGATAAGCTGGCTCATCTCGTCGATAAAAGGCTCTGTTAAGGGCATTTGCCCAAGATTCCCTTGAATCTCCTGCGCGATTTTCACTGCCTCCGCGCCCCATTTCGGCGCGCCCGCGGCCTGCAACGCATCCCAAACCACATTCGCCATTGCATGGTTCGCCAGACCGGGCCGCGATTTGCAGACCCAGTGCCGCTCCCACCGACAACCCGTCATGGCGGCGACCGCTGCGGCGTTGCGATCCAGCGCCGCTGTCACCTGCTTGGCCATCTCGACGGTCGGCGTGCGCATCATGTATTGCAACTCGGCCAGGCCGGCAGGCTGGTTGTCGGCAGTCGCCTGCCCTGCCGTCAAAATCGCCTCGGAAATCGACCAGCCGCCCTGATGCGGCAGCATGGAATCCCGCAGGGATTTGGACATGGAATACATCGTCACCAGCGCCTCGGATGCGCCGGGCGCGCGAATGGCCGAGTGTGATTGCGGGATCGGCGCGCCGTCGCCATGCCCCCACGCCTCGGGCGCGTCACAAATAAAGCGGTAGATCATCGAATAGGCCGCGCCGCAGTGGGTATCCCAGCGCACCGTGTTGCACATCGGCAGCATGTAAAACGGGTGAAACGACAGCATCGCCGCCAGCCCATCGTAATAGCCCTTGGCCGCGTGGATGGGCTTGGACCCGCGCACCTTCTCGGCAGGCTCGCCGGTAAAGCGCAGACCGCCCTTGATGCCCTTGGCCTCCATCGCCGCCTTGGTTGCGAGCAGACCACCCAGCGCGCCAATCCCCAGCCCCGAATGTGGATCGGTATGGCCCCCGGCCATGTATCCCAGCCCTTCGCGCGGCGCGCGGTGGGTCACGGCGGCCTGACAATTGCCCGGAATAGCGTCGTATTCGCCGTACATCCCGATGATTGGCCCGTCGCCGTTCGACCACTCGGCGCAGAATGCGGTGGGCATCCCCCCAGATCCTTCCTCGACGGTGAACCCCTCGGCCCGCAGCCGCGCCACATACCATTCGGCCGAGCGATATTCGCGCCATGCCGTTTCGCCATGCTCGAAAATGGTGGCGCACCACTCGGACAGCTCGGGCATTCTGGCCTCGACGGTTTCCAGCGCGTGGGTCTGTGCATCACTCAGTTTCATGGGAATCCTCCTCAGCGCAGAGTTAGCCACCGCTCCGGCGCGCTTCATAGTGAAACCTTTTCCCGACAACGGCAAATTTTGCTCACCTAAAGCGTTTCGCGAAAAACCTGAATCGCAGATTTTCGCGAAACGCACACAACATATCGGCGTTGTGCGCGTTTCGTCTTTATCTGATGGCTCAGGTTAAAGGCGAAACGCTCTAAACTGTGGACGCACCACACAGACCGGCTAAGATAGCCACCCAAGGAGCCGTCATGTCCCGCATCCCCTCCACTCAGGCCCTGCGCGCACTGGAATGTTTCGCGCGCCACGGCACGGTCTGGGCAGCGGCGGATGAGCTGAACCTGACCCGCAGTGCGGTCAGTCACCAGTTGCGCTTGCTGGAACGCGACCTTGGCTTTGCCCTTTTCAATCGTGTCGGCACACGGATTGAACTGACGCCGCGCGGGCGCGCTTATGCAGGCGACGTGCGCGGCGCGCTGTCAGCAATCGCCGGATCGGCGGCGCGCAATGCGGGCCACGGCCTGTCGGGCACGCTGACCGTCAGTTGCACGCCCGGTTTCGCCGCCTTCTGGCTGGCCCCCCGCATCGGCGCGTTTCGCGCGATTTGCCCCGAGGTGGACCTGCGCATCGTGACGCCCCGCCGCCTCGACGACGTGTCCAATCCAAACGCAGACATCTTCGTCGCCTTTGGCGGTGGCGCCATGCAGGGCGTCGAGGTCGAATTGCTGCAACAGGTCGAATTCGCCCCCCTCATCGCCCCAGTTCTGGCAAACCGTCTGGGCGGAATTAAAACCGTGGCGGACGTGCTGCGCGCCGACCTGCTACATTTGGGCGACGGCACTGACTGGCGCCGCTGGTTACAGGCGGCGGACCTGCCCCAGAGTGCGGCGGACAAGGGGCCGGTATTTTCCGACATGAACCTTGTCTATGCCGCCACGATCGCCGGTCAGGGCGTGTCGATGGGCGACGTGCTGATCGGCAACGCCGCGATGGAGGCGGGGCAGCTAATCCGCGTCGCCGACGTGTGCATCACCTCGCCCGACGCCTATTACCTCTGCACCCCACCGCAAAAGGCGGACCTTGCGCCCGCCCTCGCCTTTCGTCGCTGGATCGTCGCCGCCTTGCCCCAGCGCGGGCGATGACGCTATGCTTGGCAAATGAAATTTGTCTAACGCGCGAAAATAATTCGATTGCGCCGCATCGCCGCGCGCCACTAACCTCAGCTTCAAAGGGAGGGCGCCATGACCACAGACACCCGATCGGCCACCCGCGCCGCCGAGATCGGCGTAAACGGCATCGGCAAGGATTTCGGCGACTTCACCGCGCTCGATGATATCACGCTGACCATCGGGCGGGGCGAGTTCCTGACGCTGCTTGGCCCCTCGGGATCGGGCAAGTCGACCTTCCTCATGCTGACCGCGGGATTCGAGGATGCAACCCGCGGCACGATGACGCTGGATGGGCAGGACATGACCCGCGTTCCAGCGGAAAAGCGCGGCTTTGGCATGGTGTTTCAGGGCTATGCGCTGTTCCCGCACATGACGGTCGAGCAAAATATTGCCTTTCCGCTCAAGGTGCAGCGACGTGGCGCGAACCAGATCAAGGCGCGTGTTTCGGAAATCGTCGAGATGGTCGGCCTTGGCGGGCATGGTCACAAGCGCCCCGATGCCCTGTCCGGCGGCCAGCAACAGCGCGTGGCCCTCGCCCGCGCACTGGCCTGCGAGCCGCCAGTAATGCTGCTCGATGAACCGTTTTCGGCACTGGACAAGAACCTGCGCGGCCAAATGCAGGACGAAGTACGCCGCCTGCACCGCGAGACAGGAACGACCTTTGTTTTCGTCACACATGACCAATCCGAGGCGCTGGCGCTATCGTCGCGCGTCGCGATTTTCGAACAGGGCAAGCTTCAGCAGATCGCGCCACCCCGCGAAGTCTATGAGCGGCCCGAGAACCGATTTGTCGCGGAGTTCCTTGGCGATATCAATCTGCTGCCTCTCAGCGATACGGCCCGCGACGGCGACATGCTGCGCGGCAATTTCGCCGGACAAACCCTGCGCGCGCCGGGGCATGAAAACGGGCATACACTGGCCGTGCGCCCCGAATACATGAGCCTTGGACACACCCAGCCGGGCAGCGGCAACGCCATCCCGGCGACGGTCCGCGATCTGACCTATCTCGGCGCCGACACCCGGATTGATCTGGCCGGCCCCGAGGGCACCATGATCACACTGAACCACCCCACCGACGATCTGCCCGTGGACCTCGCCCCCGGCAGCGAAATTTGGGCCAGTTGGCCCGAGCAGAAGGGCTTTCTTCTGTGACGCGACCACCAACAAGGGAAACAAAAACAATGAAACCGACCGATAATCTTACGAAAAATTTCACCGACGATCAGCTGGAGCTGCTTGCAGACAAGGCCCGTCAGGGCAAAATCAGCCGCCGCAAATTCACCCAGCTTGGCGCGGCCCTTCTGGGCACTGCCGCCCTTGCCACACGCGGCGTTCCGGCGCTGGCCGCTGACGGGCAGCTGGTCTTTGTCAGCTGGGGCGGCGACGCGGTCGACGCCTATGACGACGCCTACGGCAAGCCGTTCGAAGAGGAAACGGGCACCCGCGTGCGTCAGGATGGCTCAGGCCCGACCGAAGGCGCGATTCAGGCCCAGTTCGAGAGCGGCAGCCCGACATGGGATATCGTCGATGCCGACGCATTTTCCGCCGAAACACTGGGCAAAAAAGGCATGATAGAGCCGATTGACTACGATATCGTCGACAAGTCGAAAATGCGCGACGGCTTTGGTTGGGAATACTCGGCCTCGTCCTATTTCTTTAGCTATATCATCGCCTATGACGCGACCAAATTCGGCGACAATCCCCCCAAGACGATGGCCGATTTTTTCGACACCGACACATTCCCCGGCAAGCGGTCCATGTATAAATGGGGCGCCGGCATGTGGGAGGCGCTGCTGATGGGCGACGGCGTGGCGCAGGCCGATCTTTATCCCCTCGACCTCGAGCGGGCGCACAACAAGCTCAAGGATTTCAAAGAGCACGTCATCAGCTTTTGGGGCAATGGCGCCGAAAGCCAGACCCTCATGCTGAACGGCGAGGCGTCGATGGCCCTCATCTGGTCCACCCGCGCGCGCCTGTTGGAGCAGGATACCGAGGGCGATGTCAGCTTTACCTGGCAGGACGGCGTCATTTCACCCGGTGCGATGGCGGTGATCAAGGGCAACCCCGGCGGCGCGGAAACGGCGATGAAATTCATCGCCTCGGCGCAGGATCCGGAAAAGCAGCTGGTCATGTTCGACATGCTGTCCCAAGGCCCCGCGAACCCCGCTGCCGACGAAATGATCCCCGAGGACGAGCGGCGCTTTAACCCCGTCGCGCCCGACAACTTTGCCCAGCAAATCCCGCTGGACGTGGCGTGGTATGAGGAAAACTACGCCAAGGCGCTGGACGAATACCTCGCTATCGTTTCGTCCTGACCAAACTGGCCGCCCCTGCCCTTTCGCGGGGGCGGCACCTGACCTTTGAGGACGCCCATGACCCGGATCACACGCCCCCTCATCCTGCTGACGCCACTTCTGGCCTTTCTCGCGCTGGCCTACGTGCTGCCTTTCGCGGGCGTCATCGGGTGGAGCGTGACGATCCCCGAGCCGGGTGTGCAAAATTACGAGGCGGCGCTGACCGATCCGCTGATCCTGTCGGTCTTTTGGCGAACGTTGCGCATCTGTGCGATCGTCACCGTCGTCTCGGTCATCATGGGCTATATCCTGTCGCTGCTCTGGGTGCGCGGCACCCCACTGGTGCGCACACTGACCGAGCTTTGCATTCTCATCCCGTTCTGGATTTCCGTCCTCACCCGCGCCTTTGGCTGGCTGGCGCTGTTGTCGCATCGCGGGCTGGTCAACGGCTGGTTAGAGGCACTGGGCGTCATCGACGATCCCTTGCGCCTCGTGCGCAATGAATTCGGCGTCGTCGTCGGCATGGTGCATTTCATGATCCCCTTCGCGGTGTTCCCCCTCGCCTCGGCCATGCGCACGGTTGACGAGCGTGTGCTGATGGCCGCCCGCGGCATGGGCGCCAGCCGCACGCGTGTATTCTGGCAGGTTTTCGTGCCGATGACGGCAGCGGGCCTGATGGGCGCGGCGTTGCTGGTGTTCGTCTTTGCCATCGGATTTTTCATCACGCCAGCCATCCTTGGCGGTGGCCGCAGCGTGATGATCGCTGAGCTTATCTATCTGCGCATCTTCCAATCGCCCGATTGGGGCCTTGCGGCCGCTGTCAGCGTGATCCTGATGGTCGCGATCTCGGCGCTGCTGGCGCTCTTGCTCAAACAACTCAGCCCCAAAGGTGTCCGATGATCCGCCTGCGCCCCGGCCTGATCGCCACTGTTCTGGCAGTGCTGGTCGGTATCTTTATGCTGATGCCGCTGCTGGCCGTGGTGCCGGTGTCGTTCACCCCCAAGCGGTTCCTGTCGGTCCCCACGGATGAGCTGTCGTTGCGACATTACCGCACCCTCTATGAAGACCCCGAATGGTTTGAGGGGATCTGGCTATCCGTGCGTATCGGGCTGCTGTCAGCCGGGTTTGCAACGGCGCTGGGGACATTCTTTAGCCTCGGCATCTGGATGTTCCGGCCACGATTCGCGGGCCTGCTCATGGGTATCGCCCTGCTGCCGATGGTGGCACCGCCGGTCGTGTCGGCCCTGACGCTCTATTTCTTTCTCATCACTCTGACGCAATATAACGGCGTATTCGCCTATGACACGATGCTGGGCGTCGCGCTGGCCCATTCGGTCATGATCGTGCCCTTTGCCGTCGTGTTGGTCAGCGTGTCATTGGCGCAGGTCGACCGCCGCATGGACCTGGCCGCGCGCAACATGGGCGCCGGCCTTGGGACGCGGGTGTTCAAGGTGATCCTGCCAAACATCAAGTTCGGCGTCATCGCCGCGTTTTTCCTGACATTCGTGCTGTCATGGGAGGAAATCGCAGTGACGATATTCATCACCTCGGTCGAGGCCGTCACCCTGCCCCGCCTCATGTGGCAAGGGCTGCGCGACAATATCGACCCGGCCATCGCCGCAATTTCAGTGGTGCTGATCGTGATCGTGGCGACGGTGGTCGTGGGCCGCGCGGTGATAGTGGCAGTCAAAGCGCGGCGGGCCTGATCCGGCCGCCGCCCGCTATCGATTTAGCGCAGACCGTTCCTGGCAATCTCGCCCGCCAGTTGGCGCATCACGGAACCACGCGCCGCTGCGATGTCCTGCGCACTGAACGTGCCGCCGATTGGCACCGACAGGGCGAACAGGCGCGCGCGGTCGCGGCCATTTTCGGGCGCGACGAAATACTGACCGGACATGCGGAACGTGCCATCAGCATAGGCCAGCATTTCCTCGACGCGCAGTTCGACCTCGGCGTCGGGGCGGTCCAGAAACGGCCACGGCTCGGATGCGACGCGCGCGCCGGTGATCTGCGCCAGATAGCGCGTCAGCTCCAGCGTGATGGCGCGGCCCGGCTCATCGGCCCATAGCAGACCCTCACCCGGTATGATTTTGCCCTCGGGGCCTGAGATATAGATGTCCTCGGACGCCGCATAGGTCGGCAACGACACTTCCCGCAGCGAGACTGAGCCGTAGGAAATGCGCTGGCTCGCGCCTGCGTCGGCGCGCGGCACGGCCACGCGTTCTTCGGGGGTGCCGCTGCATGCCGCCAAGCTGGCGAACGCTGCGATCATGGCAATTGGTGCTGTCTTCAGCATGGTGTCACCGTCCTGTCAAAAGGGAATTGGGATTGCGTTCGATGGCCTTGGCCAAGGACGATACCGCCTGCGCCGCGCGCTGCACCTCGCGCAGTGCATCGCGCGCATCGCGGCCAACACCATTGCTGGCTTGATAGCCCTCGATCGTCGTGCCGGCCTGCGCCAGAACCCGGCGCGCCTGCTCAATCAGGCGCGGCAGGTCAGCACTGGCGTCGGCAATCGTATCCGCCGCGTTGCTGGCCGAATTCAGCGTATTCTTGGCCGTCTCGACAACACCGGACTCGCGCAGCTCGCCCAGAACCGCGCTCAACTCAGTCAACGCTGTGTTGAGGCTCGCGGGCAGCTCGCGCGTGCTTTGCTGGTCCAGATAGCTATCCACCGTCCCCAGCAATTCGGTCATCTGGTCGGCCATCTTGTCGATGGCGACTTCCTCTATATTGGCGGCCACCGCGTCAATCCGCGCGATCAGGTCCGGCACACCCTCGACGGCGGCATTCACACCCCCTGCCGCCTCGGCAGCGTCATCCAGCGCCTTGCCCAGTCGCTTGGACAGCTCCTGCTGATTGAACCCTTCGATCAGCGTCGCCAATTGGTCGATCACTTCGGTCAGGTGTCCGGGCAGGCCAGTGACCTCGTCCGACGTGATCACGCCGCGCGCGTCGGCGAGCAGGCCATTCAGGCTCTCGGGCGCACTGCGCACCCCCTCGCTGGTGATCAGCGCGTTGGCGTTGCCCAAAAGGGTAATCGCCTGATTCATGATTTCCTCAACCGGCAGATCGTTGATCCGCTGAAAGACGCCCTCGGCCGTCGCAGACACATCCGATATGTCGCTCTCGGCGGTGGGGATGCGCGGGCCGCTTTCGCCCAGATCCTGAATCTCGGCAGGCGTCGCATCCTCGACTAACGCCAGCTCGACCTTAAGCCCGCCGGTCAGGATCGACGTCGTGGCCAAGCGCGCCCGCAAGCCTTCACGCACCCGCTGGGACAGGAATTCCAGCGCGGTTTCCTCGGTCTGCTCCCCCTCAAGGCCCAGCTTGCCGGGCTGGATCGCCAGCGTCGCCACCAGCCGCACCCGGTTGTCGCCGAACCGCTCGGGATCAACCAGCCCGTTCAGCGCGCTGACCTTGCCGATGTTCAGCCCCGCCAGTTCGACCGGGGCGCCCACGGCCAGACCTGCGATATTTTCCTCAAATACTGCGGAAATGTTGAACGTCTTGCCGTCGTCCCCCGAGAATATGCTGGACCGCGCCGATGCCTCGTCGGGATAGACCGTGATCATGTCCCCAGATGTCACAGGCTCGCCGCCCGACACCATCGTGCCAAAGGTGATCCCGCCCGAAATCAGCGAGGCAATGGACGAAAAATCCAGCGCCGCGCCCGCCGGTCCCAGCGTGAACGAGAATCCGGACGTGTCCCAGAACCGCGTCGCGCTGTCGATCAGCCGGTCATGCGGTGCGAATATGATCGCGTCCGCCTCGGCGGTGGTGCCGTCCTGACTGATGACAGTCTTGCCAACCTGTCCCACCTTGATGCCTTGGTAAAGGATCGGCGCCCCTTCGGTCAGTGACACTGACCCAGCCGCACGCAGGGTCAACAGCATCCCCTCAGTATTCAGCCGCTTGAGCGGGGCGTCCGCCAACCCCTCGAATCTGGTTTGTAAACCGCCCGGCTCGCTGTCCCAGATCCCTTCGATGAAGACGCCGGACAGGACCGTATCAAGGCCCGAGACGCCCTGCGCAGTCACCTGCGGGCGCACCACCCAGAACCGTGCATCGCTGTCGACGAACTCAGCCACGTCCTTGTGCAGGCGCACCGACACGACGACACTCGCAAGGCCGTCGCTAAAGCCGACCTCTTCGACCACGCCGACTGTCACGTCACGGTAATGCAACTCGGTCGCGCCTGCCGAAATGCCCGAGGCATTCTCAAACGTGATCTCAATCAGCGGACCTTGGTCGAGGTAGGTTTTGACCGCCACGGCAATAACCGCGATCAGCGCGATCAGAGGCACGATCCACACGATCGAAATCCTGCGAAACGGGCTTTTGCTGGCCGGTTTCACGGGCGGCTCGGGCGGAGTGCTGTCGTCATATGTCACGCCGTGCGTTCCTTTTCTGCGCCTGTCTGGATCGGATCAGCCGGTTTTGGGGTGCGGCCGGTATCCCAGATCAGACGACTGTCGAAGCTTTGAGCAGATAACATGGTAAAGATGACGGACAAGGCAAAAAAGATGCTGGCGCGCCCCGGCGAGATGTTCACCAACGTCTGAAGTTGCACCAGAGACGACAGCACTGCGACGACGAACACGTCGATCATCGACCAGCGCCCGATGTATTCTACGATCTCATACAGCCTTTGGCGCAGTCCATCCGAGATTTGCGGGCCGCGCCTCACGCCGATGACGAGGCCGAGGATGATGACGAACTTGGCCACCGGAATGACCGCACTGGCGATGAGGATGATGATTGCGACACCCCAGTTGCCATGGTGTGCCAGCTCGACCGCGCCGCCGATGATCGTGTTGCTCTGCTTGCTGACAAGCGTTTTCGTCTCAAGCATTGGATAGAGATTGCCGGGGATGTAGCAGGCGAGGCCCAGCACCCACCATGCCATCACTTTTTGCAGCGAATTAGGATCGCGCGACGCGATTTTGCCGCCGCAGCGCGGACAGATCGCCGTGTTTTTGCGCGACACGCGCGTGCAGCGCTGGCAGCCGATCAGGCCCATTTCACGTGCTGTCTTCAT